>NZ_LZKF01000033.1:0-55869 GCF_001672665.1 Mycobacterium sp. E2238
GCCGGTGAACAACGCGGTGCGATTCGCGTTCTGGGGCGCCAACGGGCCGAGCTGCAGCGCCGTTTCCAGCACCGCGGCCACCCCGGATCCGTCGTCGTTGATGCCAGGCCCGCCACGCGAGCTGTCGAGATGCGCCCCGACCATGATCACTTCGTGCGGAGAACCGGTCTTGGTCTGCGCCAGCACGTTTCGCGAGGTGATCTTGGTGTTCTGGGCGTCCAGCACCAGATGGATGGGCGCGCTCGCGCCGGCGAGCGCGGTCGCGGCGGGCCTGCCCGCGACCGCAACCGGCACGGTCAGCTGCTTGAAGTAGCCCGGATTGAACAACGTCGGCGGGGCGCCCTGGCCGGCGGGCGCACTGAGCACGACCAGCGCGGCCGCGCCCTTGGCCACCGCGCTGTTCTGCTTGTCGACCACCGAACAACGCGCGTCGTCGACGACGGCGATCGAACCCTTGGGCAGCGCGGCCGGGTAATCGCTGGCCGCGCAGCCCGAGGGTTCGGCGGGCCGGACGGGCTGGCCGGTCAGTCCACCGGGCGGTGTCTGGACCAGCAACGACGCCTGGTCGACGGGGTAGCTGCGTCCGGCGATCGTCATCGCCGGCCTGCCCGGGGATACGGTGTACAACCGGTCGAACTGCGGGGTCATCACCTCAAACCCCCTGTCGCGCAGCGCTTTGGCCACGTAGTCGACGCTGGCGTCGTACCCCGGCGTGCCGTCCGCCCGGTTTCCTTTGTTGGCGTTGGCGATGTTCTGCAGCGCGCGCAGGTGGGCGAACGTCCGATCGGCGGTCACTTTTCCGGCCAGGCCGCGACCCAAATCCGGTGCGGCCGCGGGTGATCCCGGCCGTCCCGACGAGCAGCCCGCCAGCAGCGCGGTCGCCAGCAGCAGTGCCGCTCCCAGCCGGCGGGTCATGGCTTCGTGAGCACGTGGCGCGTGCGGTCCTCCATCGCGGGCACCCCGTTGTGGCCGCCGAGGTCTTGGGCGTACAGGCCCACCGCGTACGCAACGCCGCCGCCGTTGACGCCCAGCGCGGCCTTGTCGATGTGGTCGAGGGTGTCGGTCTTCTGATGATAGTTGGGGTCGAACGGCTGGTCGGCGGTCCCGCCCCACAACTTCGCCTGCTCCGCAGACATTTTCACCTCGGCACCGGAGAACAGGCCGCCGGCGGGGATGCCCGCCAGGGTGAACCCGTCGTAGTCGGAACGGCCGTCAAACGACGTGTCCTGCGCGGTTTTTCCGGCCGACTTCAGATAGGCGACCAGCGTGCGCTCGATACCGGCCGATCCCTCCGGCACCACCGGCTGCCCGCGGGCGTCCGCCGGCAGCGACTGGTCCCCGTCATAGGTGAAGTAGCCGGGGTTGGGCGACGCGAGCATGTCGAAATTGAGGTACAGGGCGATGTTTTTGAGCGCAGTCAGGTCGAGTGACTCGACGTAGTTGCGCGATCCGATCAGGCCGAGTTCCTCCGCGCCCCAGAACCCGAACCGCACCGCGTTGCGCACCTGTGGCGAATTACCCAGCCGCAGGGCGGTTTCCAGTATCGCGGCCACTCCCGAACCGTTGTCGTTGATGCCCGGTCCATCCGGCACGCTGTCCAGGTGGGCGCCCGCCATCACGACGTTGGTCGTCGATCCCGTTTTGGTCTGCGCGATCACGTTGCGGGCCTTGAAGCTCTGCACACTCGCCTTCAGCTTGATGGTGGCCGGCCCCGGCTGGGTGCGCAGTTGCACGCCGACGGACTTGGTCACGCTCACCACCGGGATCTTGACGGTCGTGTCCGGCCCGAGCGTGCCGCCCATCTGTTGCTCGTCGACGTTGTCGGCGACGATCATCGCGACCGCGCCGCGCTGCGCCGCGACGTCCTCCTTCTGAGCGAACGGGCACGTGCCGCGGTCCACCAGGACCACGCCACCCTGCACCGGCAGGTTGCCGTAATCCGAGGCCGCGCAACCGGGGCCGTTGTTCGCGGGGATGGCGACCAGCGGCCCGCTCACCCCGTCCGGTGGGGTGCCGAGGCTGAAGTCGAGCGCGTGCGCCTCGACCGGCCTCCCACCGACCGTCACCTCCGGCTTGTCCCCGTGAAACACCCGCGCGGAGAATTCGGGGGTCTGCACGTCGAAGCCGCTGCCGCGCAATGTGTTTACGACGTAGTCGACGCTGGCCTCGTAGCCGGGGGTGCCCACCGCCCTGGTGCCGTTGTTGGCGTTGGCAATCTCCTGGAGCTTTGCCAGGTGGGCCATCATCGCGTCGGCCGTGACCTTGTCGTGCAGCGCGCCGGCGAACTTGGCCGCGTCGGGGTTTCCAGTGGCCTGTTGGGCGTTGGTCGACCGATGGAAGCAGCCGGTCGAGAACGCGGTCATGGCGACCACAACGAGCGCCGCCGGGATCGTCGTGCATTTGTTCACCATCGCGCCCCAGGTTAGACGCCGGGAGGAGCGCCCGGGATCAGGACACGGCGGTATCAGACGTAGAGCGCATTGAACGGCGCAAAGGGAATGTTGCGCACCACAAACCACGCCGCGACCAGCGTCAGCGTCACCACCGCGGCCCAGCGACCGTGCTGCCAGCTCCGGACCCGTCGGCCCACCACCCGTCCATAGGTCCAGGCAAAGTACGCCCAAACCAGCAGCACGACGGCCGCCAGGCCCAACGCGTTGAACCTGGCGGCCGCCATGACGTTGCCGTGCATCAGGGAATACAGCATGCGCAGGCTGCCGCATCCCGGACAGTCGATCCCCAACAGCGCCTTGGTGGGACACACCGGCAGCGGACCGTTGGGAGTGGTCGGGTCACCCGCCCAGATGGCGGCGCACATCAGCGTCGTGGAAGCGGCCACCACCAGCGGTGCTCCCAGACTCAGCGGCGCCGACCCTTGGCGGGTCACCATGGTCGTGAACCGAACTCAGAACATCGCGGCGAGCGCCGCATTGGTGTTCGTGTTGAGCGCGCCGACCGCCATCAGGATGCCGTAGATGATTCCCACGACGACACCGATGACCGCCGACCAGATCACCCATTTCTTGGCGCTCTCGGCCGACGCCTGCGCCTCGGCATAACGGCCCTGCGCCCAGAGACCGTTGACTTGGCTGGACTTGACGATCGCCACGATCCCGAAGGGGAGGCAGCAGAACAGGGTCACCAGGATGGACCACACCAAATAGTTATTCGGCGCTTGCCCGGCGGGCTGCTGCGGCGGGTAACCAGGCGGCGGAGGGGGCGGTGCCGGCGGTTGTGTCATGAAATCTCCAGTCCCGAGAAGTTAGCTGGCGTAAAGCGGTGCTTACCATACCCGAGCACAGTCGCGGCGGCACTAGCAATTTGAAAATCTCCCCTCGTCCCGCTGACGTGCTCCACGACCGTTCCCCCGCGTTAAGCCGCCGTTCTTCTGCCGAAGGAATCCGGTCACACCAAAAGGATTGGCCGAAAATGAGTTTCGAAATCGCGCGGGATCTCCCGTTGCGCTGCGGTGTCGAGAAAGATGCCGAGACAGACAATTGCCAGCGGAATGTGTTGCTTTGTCTGGACATATCCCTACGATCCCTACTTAGCGGAAGTATGTTTCTCCGGTGAGCGACGCCGGTTCCACAACCGCATAGGAGTCAGAGGATGTCCTACCTCAGCAACGCGTCGCGGTTCGCCACGGCCGCGGCGCTCGTGTGCGGTTGCGCCTTAGCGGGCACGGCCACCGCGGCCGCGGATCCCGCGAACACCGGTAGCTCGTCGGACATCAACACGCTTGCGGCATCGCTGTCGAAGGGCTACGGGCTGAACAACTGCACCGCCCAGAGCATCACCACCGGCGAACTGGCGTCGCTGACCTGCGGGCAGAGCCCCGATCCGAGCGGCCCGGTCCAGGCCAAGTACATCCTGTTCAACAACGGCGAAAACCTCGTCGGCTCGTTCAAGGCCAGCATCAAAGACGACGTGCTCGGCGCCTGTGGGGACAGCGGCCAATCCCCAACCAGTTGGCACCAGGGCAGCAACAGCGGCAATGCCGGGCAGGTGGCGTGTGGGACGTATCAGAACGCCGCCGAGATCATCTGGACGTCCGACGCCAAGAACATCCTGAGCTACATCCGCGGATCCAACACCGACGCCGCCGCGCTCTACCAGTGGTGGCGCGCCAACGGCTGACTTCGCAATTGGGGGGGAACGGGTTTCGGCATCACCCATCCAACAACCATAGGGAGTCAACGAAAATGTCACACCTCAACACCGCGCTGCGGGCCGTCTCGGCGGCAGCGGTTACCGGCGGTCTGGTCTTCGCGGCAAGCGCCACCGCGGTCGCGGAACCCAACACCGGCACCGCCGCCGACATGAACACGCTGGCGGCCAACCTGTCGAAGGGCTACGGCCTCAACAACTGCAAGTCGCAGGAGTTGACCGAATCCGGTGAACTGGCCGAGCTCCTGTGCGGGCAAAGCCCCGACCCAAGCGGACCCGGCTCCGGCGTCTACGCCCTCTTCTCCAACGGCACCAACTTGGCCTCCGCGTTCAGTTCCACCATCAAGGACGTGTCCCTGGCCGCGTGCGGGGACGCCGGGCAGTCACCGGGAACCTGGAAGCAGAACGGCCAGACGGGCGGGCAGATCGCCTGCGGCACCTACAAGAACTACGCGACGTTGACGTGGACCACCGACGCGAAGAACGTCCTGGGGCACCTCACCTCGTCCAACTCCGACGTCAACGCCCTCTACCAGTGGTGGCGCACGAACGGCTGACCCTCACCACCGCGCGGACACCAGTTCGGCTACGGCACGCATCCCGGCGGCGTTGGGGTGCAACGGCGCCGCCCGACCCGGTAGCGGCACACCGGGTCTGGTGGTCCACGGCGCGGACGACCACGCGTGGTGCTCCCGGCTGGCCGCCGCTGCGCCGACCACCTCGCAGCCGGTTGCCGTCGCCGCGTCAGCCGTGAGCCGTTCCAGGGTCGTGGCCACGTGGCGCCCGAGGTCGGCGTCGGTGTCCGAGATCGGGCCGGCCGGCATGCCCGCGGGCGGCAGGACGGTCAGGTAGTCGACGAAGAGGACCCGGGCCCGCGGTGCGCGATCGCGCACCGCGAGACCCACCGCGCACAAGGACTCGAACACCGCGTCCAGGGCCTGATTCCGCGCATCCCGGTCCAGCAGCAACGACATCCGCGGACCGAGCAACGGCAGGCGCCGGACGGCTCGCGGCAACGAGGCGGCCATCAGCAGCGGGATGTAGCCGACGTCGTTGCCGCCGATCGTGATGGTCACCAGGCTTTCCGAGCCGTTCAGCGCGGTGATCTGGGGCGGTGCGCCGCGCTGGTGGTCGGCGAGCACGTGAGCGGTGGTCGCGCCGGAAAAGGTGACGTCTACCAGATCGAGGTCGCATCGCTGCGCGACCAGGTGCGCATAGTTGCGCGCCGACCGACCGGAGCCCCAGGGCGCCCCGGTGGCACGGGGCCCGATGCCTGGACCGGCGGCCATTGAACTGCCCAGCGCGACATAGCGTTTCATCGTTCGGGGCTGGACGCCTGCGCCCAGAAGCGTTTGGGAATCCGTCCCGCCCGCCGGGCCAGATAGCCGGCGGTGACGGCGGCGGCCATCGCGGCCGCCATCGTCGCCGGATCGGCGGCGCGGGTCACCGCGGTGGCCAAAAGCACGGCGTCGCAACCCAACTCCATCGCCAGCGCGGCGTCGCTGGCGGTTCCGATGCCGGCGTCGAGCACCACCGGAACGCCGGCCCGGGCGACGATCATCTCGATGTTGTGCGGGTTGGTGATGCCCAGGCCGGTGCCGATCGGCGAACCCAGCGGCATCACCGCCGCGCAACCGGCGTCTTCGAGCCGACGCGCCAACACGGGGTCGTCATTGGTGTAGGGCAGGACGACAAACCCGTCGTCGACCAGTTGCTCTGCGGCCCGGACCAATTCGACCGCGTCGGGCAGCAGCGTGCGCTCGTCGGCGATCACCTCCAGCTTGACCCAGTTGGTGTTGAGCGCCTCGCGGGCCAACTGCGCGGTTAACACCGCCTCCGCCGCGCTGCGGCACCCCGCGGTATTGGGCAGCGGCGTGATGCCGAGCCGGTTGAGCAGATCCAGCAGCCCCGTCCCGCCGTCGGCGTCGACGCGCCGCATCGCGACGGTGGTCAACTCGGTGCCCGACGCGACCAACGCCTCCTCCAGCGCTGCCAGGCTGGTCGCCCCCCCGGTGCCCATGATGAGCCGGGAGGCGAAGCTGCGATCGCCGATCGTGAGTTTCAATTCAGCCACCCTGCACCGCCGTCACCACCTCGAGCCGCGCACCATCGAAAAGCGTTGTCGTCCAATTGGATCGCGGCAACACGGCGTCACCCATCGCCACCGCGACGCCCCGCTCCGGGTAACCCAGCGACTGCAGCAGCGCGGCCACCGTCGTCTGCTCGTCGACATCGACCTGCTGCTCGTTGACCACCACGATCATGACGGCGCTCCGACCGGCGCCAGTTGACCGACGATCTGTTCGGCGGTCCATGGCGCCAGCAGAAACCCGGATCGGCCGTGGCCGCCGGCCACCAGGGTTCGCTCGTCCAGGCGTTGCACCAGGGGCAGGTTGTCCGGTGTCATCGGGCGCAGGCCGGCGGCGCACTCGGCGAGTTCGTACTCGCCGAGCGCGGGCAACACCGCACACGCGTCGTCGAGCAGGTCGCGCACTCCGGAGACCACCGGGGCGGTGTCGCGCCCGTGTTCGTATTGGGTGGCCCCGACCACCACCCCGTCCGCACGGGGAACCAGGTACACCTGCCGCCCGTGCACGCGGGCTCGAATGACGCGCTGCGGCACCGGCATACACCCCCGGCGCCAGCGCAGGCGCAACACCTCGCCCTTGACCGGGCGCACCGGCAGGCCGGGCCAAAGCGCGGGGGCGTCGATGCCGTTGGCGATCACGACCGCGTCGCCGTCGACCGCGGACAGTTCGTGCGCCGGCGGGGCCCATCGCACGCCGAGGCGCTCGCATTCCGCGGCCAGGGCGTCCAGCACCGCGCGGTTGTCCACCGCCAGCTCGGTGGGGGCCCGAAAGCCGTGCCGGATGCCTTGCGCCAGCAGCGGTTCCAGATCCCGGGCGGCCGACTCCCAGACCACCGGATGCCCCTGCGCGGACAGCCAGTCGGCGACGGTGCGCAGGTCGGCGACGTCGGCCCGGTCGACGGCCACCACCAGCGACTCGCGGGCGGTGATCACCTGCGGGGGAAGCCCGTCGGTGAAGCCGCCCTCGCGCCACAGCCGCAGCGACTCCAGCCCCAGCTGCAGCAGCCGCTCCTCACCGGGCCAGCCTTCGCTGTGCGGGGCCAGCATGCCGCCGGCGACCCAGGACGCGCCCCGCTCGGAAGTGCGGTGCACCCGGACCGACCATCCGGCCTGCGCGGCGCGGCGCGCCACCGACAGCCCGATGACGCCCCCGCCGATGACGGCCAACGACCCAGGGTCTGTTGGCATCCTTGGCCTCCCTTCGCCGGCATGACCCGGATCAGGTGTGACGGTAAGGGCAGGTCCCGCTGACCTGGCTGTGCCCACTCTCAGCCCCGCAGATGACTACCCGGGACTCCCGTGTCTGTAAGTTCTTCGGCTTCCACGCTAGCGCGCTAGCGTCGCGGTGTGCATCAGCGAGTTATCCGCCTGGCGGCCGCGCGGTTATATCTGTGTACCGACGCGCGCCGGGAGCGCGGCGATCTGGGCGAGTTCGCCGACGCCGCGCTGGCCGGCGGGGTCGATATCATCCAGCTGCGCGACAAGGGGTCGCCCGGTGAGCAGCGGTTCGGGGCCCTCGAGGCTCGCGACGAGCTGGCGGCGTGCGAGATCCTGGCCGACGCGGCCCGCCGGCACGGCGCCCTGTTCGCGGTGAATGACCGGGCGGACATCGCCCGCGCGGCGGGCGCCGATGTGCTGCACCTCGGGCAGGGTGACCTGCCGCTGGAGGTGGCCCGCGAAATCGTCGGCCCGGACACGCTGCTCGGCCTGTCGAGCCATGACCGCGATCAGGCCGCGGCCGCCGCGGCGGGCGAGGCGGACTATTTCTGCGTCGGCCCGTGCTGGCCCACCCCGACCAAACCGGGGCGGGAGGCGCCGGGCCTGGGGCTGGTGCGGTCGGCCGCCGACCTCGGCGGCGCAAAGCCGTGGTTCGCGATCGGCGGCATCGACGAGCGGCGACTGCCCGAGGTGCTCGCCGCCGGCGCGCGGCGGATCGTGGTGGTGCGGGCGATCACGGCGGCCGCCGACCCGCGGGCCGCGGCGCAGCGGCTCAGTGCGGCGCTTGCAGCAGCGAGCTGATCCGCCGGCTGAGGTGCGACGGCTCCTCGTCGGCGTCCCCGGGCATGCACCAGACGAAGACGCCGTCCTCGATCTCCATCGTGCGGGGCAGGTGCCGCCGCCGTTCGTCGGCGTGGCCCAGGGGCACCAGCGCCGTGGCCGTGCGCAGCCGGTGCCAGCTCGCGGCGAAGCCGGGATGCAGCGGCAGCTCGGCCACCTCGTCCTCGGCGACCCAGCGCATCTCGGCGCTCTCCCCGTTGGGCACGGTGTGCAGCAACTCGGCGGCGTCGGCGACCACCGTGGTATAGGTCCAACGGGCGCCGCCGAGCCCGCCGACCTCGGCCGTGACCACCGTCGACCGCACGGTCAGCAACTCGCCGTGCAGGCCGGCCTCCTCGTGCGCCTCGCGGACCGCGGTCTCCTCCGGCGTCTCGTGGCTGTCGCGGGCGCCGCCCGGCAAACCCCAGGTTCCGCCCTGATGGCTCCACACCGCGCGATGCTGCAGCAGCACCGCCGGGGTGCCGTCCGGCCGCGGGGCCCGCAGCAGCAGACCGGCCGCGCCGTACCGGCCCCAGTAATGGGCGCCGCTGTGGGAGACCACCCAACCGTCACCGTCGCCCTGCACGAGTTCAGGATATGCACGTGATCGCCTGGTCAATTGGTCTGCCTCCACCCATCCGCCGCAACATTCTCTTAGAATTCGCTTATAGAGGTTCGTGCAGCGTTCCGGTGGCCGCGAAAGATGAGGGCTGATAACTCGTGACGGTTGAGCTGGCGCACCCGTCGACCGAGCCGCAGGGGTCGCGGTCGCCGGCCGAACCGGCCCATCCGCGCTGGTGGTTCATTTCCACCACGCCCGGCCGCATCCTGACCATCGGGATCGTCCTGGCGGTGCTCGGCGGCATCTGCGCCTTCGCCACCTCTACCACCATCAACCACCGGCAGCAGGTGTTGACGACGGTGCTCAACCACACCGAGCCGCTGTCGTTCGCCGCTGGGCGGCTGTACACCACCCTGTCGGTGGCCGACGCCGCGGCGGCCACCGCGTTCATCGCCGAGGCCGAGCCACCGCCCGTACGGCAGCGCTACGAGCAGGCCATCACCGACGCGTCGGTCGCGGTGACTCGGGCGTCGAGCGGGCTCACCGACGAACCGCTGGTGCAGCTGCTGGGCCGGATCAACGCCGAACTGGCCGTCTACACCGGCCTGATCGAAATCGCGCGCACCAACAATCGCGAGGGCAACCCGGTCGGGTCGTCGTATCTGTCGGAGGCCTCGGGCCTGATGCAGTCGACGATCCTGCCGGACGCGGCGCAGCTGTATCAGGCCACGTCGGAACGGGTGGACGCGGAAACCACCGCGTCGACGCAGATCCCGGCGCCGGTCATCCTGGTGGTCAGCGCCACCGCGGTCTTCGGCATCTTCGCCCACCGATGGCTGGCCAGGCGCACCCGGCGCCGAATCAACCCCGGCCTGGTCGTGGGCGGCCTCGCTATCCTCGTCATGGTGGTATGGGTCGGAACAGCGCTGACCATCTCCACGGCCGCCAGCCGTAGCGCCAAGAACACGGCCGCCGACTCGCTGCGGATCGTGACCAACGTCGCGATCACCGCCCAGCAGGCGCGGGCCGACGAGACGCTATCGCTGATCCGCCGCGGGGACGAGGAGAAGCGCAAGCAGTCGTTCTATCAGCGGATCGACTCCATGCACCAACAGCTGGACCAGTACATGGTCCGCAGCGACGCCGTCGACAAACCCGACCTGGAGGGCGCCAACCAGCTGCTGCTGCGCTGGCGGCAGGCGAACGACCGGATCAACTCCTACATCTCGGTGGGCAACTACCGGGCGGCCACGCAGGTTGCCCTGGGCAGCAGCGAGGACGACTCCACGCCGGCGTTCGACAAGCTCGAGGACCAGCTGGTGAAGGCCATCGACCAGAGCCGCACCCACCTGCGCAACGACGTCCTCAACGCGCGCAGCGGGCTGTCCGGCGCCCAGGTCGGCGGCGTGGTGCTCAGCCTCGGGGCCGCCATCGCGGTGGCGCTGGGCTTGTGGCCGCGGCTGAGAGAATACCGATGAGAACGCGGCTGGCGCGGTCGCGGCGGGCGGGCGCCGTCCTCGCGACGGCGGCCGTGCTGGCCGGATGCGGGCACACCGAATCGCTGACGGTGGCCAACGTGCCGACGCTGCCGCCGCCCACCCCGGTCGGCATGCAACAACTGCCGCCGGAGCCGCCGCTGCCGGCGGACGACCCGGCCCAGGGCTGCGACCTGACCGCGAGCCTGCGGCCCTTCCCCACCAAGGCCCAGGCCGACGCCGCGGTCGCCGACATCCGCGCCCGCGGCCGGCTGATCGTCGGGCTCGACATCGGCAGCAACCTGTTCAGCTTCCGCGACCCGATCACCGGCGAGATCACCGGTTTCGACGTCGACATCGCCGGTGAGATCGCGCGTGACATCTTCGGCGCCCCGTCGCACGTCGAATACCGCATCCTGTCGTCCGACGAGCGCGTCACCGCGCTGCAGAACTCCGAGGTCGACGTGGTGGTCAAGACCATGACGATCACCTGCGACCGGCGCAAGCAGGTGAACTTCTCGACCGTCTACCTCGACGCCAACCAGCGCATCCTGGCCCCGCGCGATTCGCCGATCACCAAGGTGGGCGACCTGTCCGGCAAGCGGGTCTGCGTGGCTAAGGGCACGACGTCGCTGCACCGGATCCGCCAGATCGACCCGCCGCCGATCGTCGTGTCGGTGGTCAACTGGGCCGACTGTCTGGTGGCGATGCAGCAGCGCGAGATCGACGCCGTCAGCACCGACGATTCGATCCTGGCCGGGCTGGTCGAAGAGGACCCGTATCTGCACATCGTCGGCCCGAACATGGCGACCCAGCCGTACGGGATCGGCGTCAACCTGACCAACACGCCACTGGTGCGGTTCGTCAACGGCACGCTGGAGCGGATCCGTCGGGACGGTACGTGGAACACGTTGTACCGCAAGTGGTTAACGGTGCTGGGGCCGGCACCCGCCCCGCCCACGCCGAGGTACTTGGACTGATGACCGAGTCAGAGAAGACCGAACAGCCGGAATCCGGCTCCGAAGACGTGAGCCCGGGCACCCAACCGCCGGACACGCAGGGCGGTGGCCCGACGACGGGGCGCATTCAGGCCACCCAGGCGCTGTTCCGTCCCGATTTCGACGACGATGACGACGACTTCCCGCACATCTCGCTCGGCACCATGGACAGCGAGCCGCAGGACCGGCTGACGATCGGGACTCGGGTGCTGCCGCCGGTCAGACACCTCGGCGGCGGACTGGTCGAGATCCCCCGGGTCCGCGACATCGACCCGGTCGAGGCCCTGATGACCAACCCGGTGGTGCCGGAGGCCAAGCGGTTCTGCTGGAACTGCGGAAAGCCCGTCGGCCGCTCCGGCAAAAAGAGCAAGGGGACGTCCGAGGGCTGGTGCCCCGCCTGCGGCAGTGCGTATTCGTTTCTCCCACAACTGAATCCGGGAGACATCGTCGCCAACCAGTACGAGGTGAAGGGCTGCATCGCGCACGGCGGCCTGGGGTGGGTGTATCTCGCTGTCGACCACAACGTCAACGACCGCCCGGTGGTCCTCAAAGGCTTGGTGCACTCCGGCGACGCCGAGGCGCAGGCGATCGCGATGGCCGAACGGCAGTTCCTCGCCGAAGTGGTGCACCCCCAGATCGTGCAGATCTTCAACTTCGTCGAGCACAAGGACCGGAACGGCAACCCGGTCGGCTACATCGTCATGGAGTACATCGGCGGGCAGCCGCTCAAGCACAGCAAAGACAAGAAGCTGCCCGTCGCCGAGGCCATCGCCTACCTGCTGGAGATCCTGCCGGCGCTGACCTATCTGCACTCCATCGGCTTGGTCTACAACGACCTCAAGCCGGAGAACATCATGCTCACCGAGGAGCAACTCAAGCTGATCGACCTGGGCGCGGTGTCGCGGGTCAATTCCTTCGGCTACCTCTACGGCACCCCGGGCTTCCAGGCGCCCGAGATCGTGCGGACCGGCCCGACGATCGCGACCGACATCTACACCGTGGGGCGCACCCTCGCCGCGCTCACGGTGAACCTGCCGACCCGCAACGGCCGCTACGTAGACGGCCTGCCCGAAGACGACCCCGTGCTGAAGACCTACGACTCGTTCCGCCGGTTGCTGCGCCGGGCCACCGATCCCGACCCGCGGCGCCGGTTCGGCAGCACCGAGGAGATGTCCGCCCAGCTGATGGGCGTGCTGCGCGAGGTGGTCGCCCAGGACACCGGGATACCGCGGCCTGGCCTGTCGACGGTCTTTTCCCCCAGCCGCTCGACGTTCGGCGTCGACCTGCTCGTCGCGCACACCGACGTCTACCTGGACGGCCAGGTCCACTCGGAGCGGCTGACGGCCCGCGAGATCGTCACCGCGCTGCAGGTGCCGCTAGTCGATCCGGCCGACGTCGCCGCTCCCGTCCTGCAGGCGACGGTGCTCTCCCAGCCGGTGCAGACCCTGGACTCGCTGCGCGCGGCCCGGCACGGCACGCTGGACGCCGACGGCGTCGAGGTCTCCGAATCGATCGAATTGCCGCTGATGGAGGTCCGCGCGCTGCTGGACCTGGGCGACGTGGCCAAGGCCACCAGGAAGCTGGACGACCTCGCCGAGCGGGTGGGCTGGCAATGGCGATTAGTCTGGTACAAGGCCGTCGCCGAGCTCCTCACCGGCGACTACGATTCCGCCACAACGCATTTCACCGAGGTGCTGGACACCTTCCCCGGCGAGCTGGCGCCCAAGCTGGCGTTGGCCGCGACGGCCGAGCTGGCCGGCGACGTGGACGAGCAGAAGTACTACCAAACGGTGTGGAAGACCAACGACGGGGTGATCTCGGCGGCTTTCGGGCTGGCCAGATGGCTTTCCACCGAGGGTGATCGAGCCGCAGCGGTGCGCACCCTGGACGAGGTGCCGCCCACCTCAAGGCATTTCACCACCGCGCGCCTCACCAGCGCCGTCACCCTGCTGTCCGGGCGGACGAAGAGCGAGATCAGCGAGGAGGACATCCGCGACGCCGCCCGGCGTGTGGAGGCGCTGCCGCCGACCGAACCGCGGGTGCTGCAGATCCGCGCGCTGGTGCTGGGTTGCGCGATGGACTGGCTGGAGGACAACAAGGCCAGCACCAACCACATCCTCGGCTTCCCGTTCACCGAGCACGGGCTACGGCTGGGCGTCGAGGCCGCGCTGCGCAACCTGGCCCGCGTCGCGCCCACCCAGCGCCATCGCTACGCGCTGGTGGACATGGCGAACAGAGTGCGGCCGACGAGCACGTTCTAGGACGCGCTTCTCCCTTTCGCGTCGAGTGTGCGTCCAGGGCGGCGACGCGCCGGTGAACCCCGCCCTCAGCGCACACTCAATGCCGTGACCGCACACTCGATGCGGCCAGCGCGTCCCGAACCCTGCGCACGATTGCGGCGGGCCGGTCCTCCGCGACGACCCGGACAACGATCCATCCCATCCGCTCCAGGGTTTCGGTCCGCCGAATGTCCTTGACGTATTGCCGTCGGTCGGTGCGGTGTTGGTCGCCGTCGTATTCGACGGCGACCATGGCGTCCTCCCAGCCCAAATCCAGGAAGGCAAACGGGATGCCGTCGTCACCCAGCACCGGCACCTGGGTCCGCGGCCGCGGCAGACCGGCGTCGATGAGGAGCAGCCGCAAATAGCTCTCCCTGGGCGACTGGGCACCGGCGTCGACCAGCTCCAGGGCGGCTTCCAGCCGCCGGAGGCCGGGCGAGCGGGGGTGGCAGCGCGCCACGCGCAGCACGTCGTCGGCCTTGAAACCCGTCGCCCTGGCCAGCGCGTCGAGTCGCACCACGGCCGAGCGCACCGCGCCATGGCGGCCGATGTCGAAGGCGGTGCGTTCGGGCGTGGTGACCCGGTAACCGCCCATCGTCTGCGTCTCCCCGTCGAGCAGCGCGTATCGCCGCGTCAGCACCCCGCGTGGCGCACGGGGAGTGGTGTGCGCGAGCTCGACGGGCACGTCGTCGGGAATCCATTCGGCGCCATGCAATCTGGCGGCCGCCGCCCCGACGACCGTCGCGCGGCGTCCGGACCACAGCCAGGCCGCCAGGATCCGCTGTTCAAGCGACGGCTCGACGCCCAGCGAGAAGTAGACGTTCGGAAGCAGCGCGCGGTAGTGCGTTCTCAGTTGATGCCGGGTCACCGCCCCGGACGCCAGCGCCTCGTTGCCGATGAACGGTTCTTCCATGCCGGGCACACTCGCACGTGAGCACCCGGCGGGGCGTGCGGCCATCCACAGGGCCCTCTTCTGCGTCGAGTGTGCGTCCAGGGCGGCGACACGCCGGTGAACCCCGCCGTCAGCGCACACTCAAAGTCGTGTACGCACACTCAACGGTTTAGCTCCACAACGCACTCGCGGGCGATGGCGAGTTCTTCGTTGGTGGGTATCACGAGCACGGTGATCGGCGACGTCTCGGCGGAGATCTGCCGGGCGCCCTTGCCGCCACCGAGGTTGCGGCGCTCGTCGAGCACGATCCCCAACTCCTCCAGCCCGGCCACCGCGTCGCGGCGCACCGCCGCGTCGTTTTCCCCGATGCCGGCGGTAAAGGTGATGACATCGGTGTGCCCCAGCACCGCCAGATAGGCGCCGATGTACTTGCGCAGCCGGTGGGTGAACACGCTGTAGGCCAATTGGGCTGCGGCGTCGCCCGATTCGATCATGGTGCGCAACCGGCGGAAGTCGCGCTCGCCGGACAGGCCCAGCATCCCCGACCGCTGATTGAGCATGGACTCGACCTCGTCGACGCCCATCTTCGCGGTGTGGCAGAGATAACTGACGATGCTGGGGTCGATGTCACCGCTGCGGGTGCCCATCACCAGACCCTCCAGCGGGGTCAGGCCCATCGACGTGTCGAGGGGTCGGGTGCCGGCGATCGCCGAGGCGGAGCAGCCGTTACCCAGATGCAGCACAATCTGTTTCAGGCCGCGCAGCGGCCGGCCCAGGAAGGCGGCGGCCTGTTCGCTCACATACCGGTGCGACGTGCCGTGGAACCCGTAGCGGCGGATCCGCCAGCGTTCCGCCAGGCCGCGGTCGATGGCATAGGTCGCGGCCGCGGGCGGCATGTCATGGAAGAACGCCGTGTCGAACACCGCGATGTGGGGAACGTCCGGCAGCAGCTTGCGCGCCACCTCGATCCCTTTGACCGCGGGGGGATTGTGCAGCGGCGCCAGTTCCGACAATTCGTCCAGTTTGTCGAGCACCGCGTCATCCACCGGTGTGGGCTTGTAGAACGTCTGGCCGCCGTGCACCACCCGGTGGCCCACCGCCACCAAATCGCAAGCGCGCAGGTCGATTCCCTGATCGGACAGTGCGTCGAACGCTTGCCGCAGCGCCGTGTCGTGGTCGCGCACCGGGGACGACTCCTCCCCGATGCGTTCGACGTTGCCCGTCGCCCGGGCCTCGCCGGAGTCGGGGTCGACCAACTGGTATTTCAGCGAAGACGAGCCGGAGTTGATCACCAGCACCGTGCGGTTGGCGTTAACCACGGGCACCCTGTGCCTGAATCGCGGTGATGGCAACCGTGTTCACGATGTCTTCGACCAGCGCACCCCGGGACAGGTCGTTCACCGGCTTGCGTAAGCCCTGCAGCACCGGCCCTATCGCGATCGCCCCGGCACTGCGCTGCACCGCCTTGTAGGTGTTGTTGCCGGTGTTGAGGTCGGGAAAGATCAGCACGGTGGCGCGCCCGGCCACCGGCGAGTCCCGCAGTTTGGCGGCCGCGACCGACGGCTCGATCGCGGCGTCGTACTGGATCGGACCCTCGACGGGCAGGTCGGGCGCCCGGGAACGCACCAGTTCGGTTGCGGCTCGGACTTTTTCCACGTCGGCTCCGGCCCCGGAGTCGCCGGTGGAATAGGACAGCATGGCCACCCGCGGCTCGATGCCGAATCGTGCGGCGGTGCGCGACGACGAGATGGCGATGTCGGCCAGCTGCTCCGGTGTCGGGTTGGGAACGATCGCGCAGTCACCGTAGGCCAGCACCCGATCGGGCAGGCACATGAAGAAGACGCTGGAAACGGTGGAGACGTCGGGCATGGTCTTGATGATCTCGAACGCAGGCCGAACGGTGTGCGCCGTGGTGTGCGCGGCGCCGGACACCATCCCGTCGACCATGCCGTTGTAGACCATCATGGTGCCGAAGTATGTGGCGTCGCGCATGATCTCGCGGGCATGCTCGACCGTGATTCCTTTGGCCTTGCGCAACTCGGCGTACTGGTCGGCGAACCCGTCGCGCAGGTCGCTGGTCAGCGGGTCGATCACCTTCGTGTCGCCGAGGTCGACTCCGAGTTCGGCTGCGCGCAAACGAATTTCGGCCTCGTCACCGAGGATCGTCAGGTCGGCGATCTGGCGCTGCAGCAGGCGGCCGGCCGACTTGAGGATACGGTCGTCGTCGCCCTCGGGGAGCACGATGCGCTTGCGATCCGCGCGAGCCAACAGGTGCAGGCGGTGGGTGAACATCTGCGGGGTGGTCACGGTTGGGATCGGAATGGCGAGCTGGGCCAACATATCCCCGATGTCGACGTAGCGGTCCATCAGTTCCAGCGCGGTGTCGATCTTGCGCTGCGAGCTCGCCGTCACCCGGCCGCGAGCCGAGGCCGCGGCGCTGGCCGTGTCGTAGGTGCCGAGCTTGGTGGTGACGATGGGCAGCCGGAGCCGCAGTCCGGCCACCAGGGCGCTGATCGACGGATGCAGCTCGAACCCGCCGTTGAGCACCATGCACGACAGGGACGGAAAGCCTTCGGCCGCATGGGCGCTGGCCACCGCCAGCACCACGTCCGAGCGGTCGCCGGGGGTGATGACCGCGACGCCGTCTGACAGCCGTTCGAGCACGTGGTCGGCGGTCATCCCCGCGACCATCACGCCCAGCACTTCACGTCCCAGCAGCGCGGTGTCCCCACTGACCAGCGTTCCGTCCACCGCCTTCTGGAGGTCGGCGACCGCGGGCGCGGGCAGCAGCGGCTCGTTCGGGAGCACGTAACTCTGCGGGGTGAACGCGCGCAGCGCCTCGGCGACGGCGCTCATGTGCGACGGTTCGCAGCGGTTGGCCACCACCGCCGCGGTGTGGGCGTGCTGGGCGGCCAGGTCGTCCAGACACGACTGCACGACATGGACGACGTCCTCGGCCGTGCGCCCCTTGGCCCGCACCACCAAAAGCACAGGTGCGCCGAGGTTGACCGCGATGCGCGCGTTGAACGAAAGTTCGGCGGGGCTGGCGACGTCGGTGTAGTCACTGCCGACGATCACCACGGCGTCGCACGCTTCGGCCATCGCGTGGTACCGGTCGACGATGTCGGCGAGCGCGGCGTCGCGATCGGCGTGCAGCTCCTGATAGGTCACACCCACGCACCGCTCGTAGGGCAGGCCCGCGGTGCTGTGCGCCAGCAGCAGCTCGAGGATGTAGTCGCGGTCTTCCCCGAACCGGGTGATCGGCCGGAACACCCCGACCTTGGCCACGTTCGCGGCGAGGTGGTGCATGATCCCCAACGCGATCGCCGACTTGCCGGTGTCCCCCTCGGGCGCCGCGATGTAGATCGCGGAGGGTTGGGAATCCGGCCGGGAGGCGTCGGACACGCTGAACGCCTGCCCTATGAGGACAGCCTGCGCAACCTGGGCGCGAGGTCCTTTTCGAACAGCTCCAGGAAGCGACGCTGGTCGTGGCCGGGCGCGTGGAACACCAAGTGGTTCAGGCCCCACCCGACGTACTGGGCCACCTTCTCGACGGCCTCGTCGGGGTCCGACGCCACGATCCAGCGCTTGGCGACCTGTTCGATGGGCAGCGCGTCGGCCGCCTTTTCCATCTCGATCGGGTCGTCGATGCTGTGCTTCTGCTCGGCGGTCAACGACAGCGGCGCCCAGAACCGGGTGTTCTCCAGCGCCAGTTCGGGGTCCGGGTCGTAGGAGATCTTGATCTCGATCATCTTGTCGACGTCGTCGACGTTGCGCTCCGCCGCGGCCGCGCCTTCCTTGACCGCCGGGATCAGCTTGTCCTTGTACAGCTCTTCGCCCTTGCCCGACGTGCAGATGAAGCCGTCGCCGGCGCGGCCGGCGTACTTGGCGACCGCCGGGCCGCCGGCGGCGATGTAGATGGGCACGCCACCGTCGGGCACGTCGTAGATCGAGGCGCCCTTGAGCCGGTAGTACTCGCCGTCGAAGTCGACGCGGTCACCGCGCCACAACTCCCGCATCAACCGCACCGATTCGCGCAGCCGGGCGAAGCGCTCCTTGAACTCCGGCCAGTCACCCTCGTAGCCGGTGGCTATCTCGTTCAACGCCTCTCCGGTGCCGACGCCCAGGAAGATCCGGTTCGGGTACAGGCAGGCCATGGTGGCGAACGCCTGCGCGATCACCGCGGGGTTGTACCGGAACGTCGGGGTGAGCACGGAAGTGCCCAGCACGATCCGTTCCGTGCGCTCCCCGACCGCCGTCATCCAGGCCAGCGAGAACGGGGCGTGCCCGCCCTCGTGCCGCCACGGCTGGAAATGGTCGCTGACGGTCGCGCTGTCCATGCCGTGACCCTCGGCGGCGACGGCCAGTTCGACGAGCTCACGCGGTGCGAATTGTTCGGCGGACGCTTTGTATCCAAGTTTCAGTTCAGCCACCCGTTATTTCTACTCCTCGGGCGGTCGCTCCTAAACTCGCGGGCATGGGACCGGCACCGACTCTCGTTCAAGTCACCGACACGGTTCACCTCGCTCAGGGCCACGCCGTGAACTGGACGGTGGTCGCCGACGACACCGGGGTGATGCTGATCGACGCCGGCTATCCCGGGGATCGCGACGACGTGCTGGCCTCGCTGCGGCAGCTGGGCTACGAGGCCGGCGACGTGCGGGCCATCCTGCTGACGCACGCGCACATCGACCACCTGGGCTCGGCGATCTGGTTCGCCGACACCTACGGCACGAGTGTGTATTGCCACGCGGACGAAGTGGGGCACGCCAAGCGCGAGTACCTGGAGCAGGTCTCGATTTTCGATGTGGCGATTCGCATTTGGCGTCCCCGGTGGGCGGTATGGGGCCTGCACGTGGTGCGCAGCGGCGGCCTGATCCGCGACGGCATCCCGTCCACCCGGCCGCTGACCACCGAGGTGGCCGCCGGTCTGCCGGGGCGCCCGATGGCCATTCCGACCCCGGGACACACCGGCGGGCATTGCTCGTATCTGGTCGACGGGGTGCTGGCCAGCGGCGACGCGCTGATCACCGGCCATCCGTTGCTGCGTCGCGGCGGGCCGCAGCTGCTGCCGGCGGTGTTCAGCCACAATCAGGACGATTGCGTCCGCAGCCTGGCCGCGCTGGCCCTGCTGGAGACCGAGACGCTGGCGCCCGGCCACGGCGACCTGTGGCGCGGTCCGATCCGCGAAGCCACCGACCGGGCGATGGCGCTCGCCCGCGGGGGATGAGGTGGAAGTCCGCTGGCTCGCCATGGGCGAGGACGACCTGCCCGCCGGTGAACACTGGCTGGCGCCGGCGGAGACGGCCAGCCTGGCCGCGCTGCGGTTTACCAAGCGGCGCACCGAATATCTGCTGCGGCGGCTGGTCGCCAAGCACGCCGTCGCCGCCGTGACCGGCCGGCCCACCGACCCGGCGGCGCTCGCCGGCATCGAGATCCGCAACGCGCCCAGCGGCGCCCCGTACGTGTGCGTCGAGGGAACCACGCTCGGGGTGGAGGTGTCGATCACCGACCGCGCGGGCTGGGCGGTCTGCGTGGCGCGACAGGGGGACTGCGCGGAGTCGCCTGTTGGCTGCGACCTGGAGCTGGTGGAGCCCCGCACACCCGGCTTCGTGCTCGACTTTTTCACCGCGACCGAGCAAGAACTCGTTGCCTCGCGCCCCGCCGGTGAGGACCGCGACATGGCCGCGAACCTGATCTGGTCCGCGAAAGAAAGTGCGCTCAAGGTGTTGCGCACCGGACTGCGCCGGGACACCCGCTCCCTGGAGGTGGCGCTGGCGGCTCCGCGCGGTGACGGCTGGGGCGAGCTGACGGTGGGCGCGGCCGAGGGGACGGTGTTTCCCGGCTGGTGGCGGCGAGACGGTCGCTTCGTCCTCACGGTGGCCACGGAAGTGGCGGCCGAACCGCCTGTCGCCCTTGGCGATCCCGGCGCGCTGGCGGCGGCCCAGCCGCGGCATTCGTGGCTCGACCGGCCGCTACACCGTTGACATGCCCCGGTCGAGGGCGTCGACGAGGTAGGGCCGCAGCCCCTGGGCGGTGATGATGTGGTTGACCGAGCCGACCGCCAGCGCCCGCTCCACCGTGTGCACGCGATCGAACTCGTCGGCCACTTGGCTGAGCTTCTCGGCGTGCACCGCCGCCCTGAGCTCGGCGAGCTGGGCCCGCGCGCTCGCGGCGTCGGAACCCGTTGCGTCGCGCGCCGTTTCGGTTGCCTGGCGGACCCGGGGATCGGAATCGGTGCGCGCCTCCACGTCCCGGACGAAGACGGTGGCGGCGGCCGGCGCACCGCCGATCACCGAGGCGAACGAGCCCTCGACGGCGGCGATCTCGAGCCGGTCGTTGAGTTTCGTCGAGAACACCACGAAGGCGCCGCCGTGGTAGCGGGAGACCACGACGAAGACGATCGGGCCGTGGAAATTCGTTACCGCGCGGCCAATTTCGGCCCCATACTCCAGCTGCCAGCGGCGCATGGACTCCGGTGAACCGTCGAAACCGGACAGGTTCGCCAGCACGACGACCGGGCGGTTGCCGCTGGCCGCGTTGATCGCGCGTGCGAGCTTGCGGGACGACTGGGGAAACAGCGTCCCCGACGACCACGAGGTGGGGCCGCCCGCCGGCACGAATCCGCGGCGGGGCACGGTGTGCGACTCGATTCCGAGCAGGCACACCGGAATTCCGCCGATGTGGGCGTCCCACACGATCGCGGTCTCGGCGCCGCGCCAGTGGCTCCAGCGTTCCAGCGGCGCGGAGTCGGCGTCGGCCGCGGCCCGCATCACCGAGCGCATGTCGAACGGCTTCTTCCGCTCCGGATTGTGTTCGGCGGAGAAGATTTCGCCGACCGTTGCCATGTCGCACCCGGAGTGCGGCGCGGACCGCACGTCACGGTCCACCGGGTCGGTGGTGGTGCGCCGGCGCGGCCACCGCTCGCCCGGCGGCACGTAGGTGTACTCGTAATGGCGCAGCAGGGTGTCGCAGGCGTCGGTCAGCGTCGGAGCCCAATACTGCCCCTGGCCGTTGGGCCCCATGATCCGGTCGAACCCGCCGATACCGAAGTTGTCTTCGGCGGACACCCCGCCGGAAAAGTCGAGTGCCTGTTTGCCGGTCAGCACCATCGCACTGGCCGGCGTCATCACCAGGATGCCCCGCGTGTGCATCAGCATCGTCGACTCGCCGTTCCAGTACGGCTGGGCGCCCACATTCACCCCGGTGACAACGACGTTCACCTCGCCGCCGGCCTGGGTGAACTCGATGAGGCGGCGCAGCACCGCGGCAATCCAGTCCATGTTCTCCGTGCCGCTGTCCATCGCGATCTTCGCCCCCGACGACAGCGCGAACCACTCGACCGGCACCCGCATCCGCTCGGCCAGATCCAGCGCCGCGATGATGCGCCGGCATTCCGGCTCGGCCAGGTTGCCCAGCCCGCGGGTCGGATCACCGAACAGCGCGACCCGGGTCATGCCCTCCGGGACCTTCTCGGTTTCGTTGCTGAGCAGGCCGACCACGATGTTGGCGCTGTTGTTCCCGTATGCCCGCGACACCGGCGCCAGGCCGCCCTGCTCGTCGAGGTCGTGCTCGACGAACCGCCCGGCGGGAAACCGGGATACGGCCCCGGGCGGAGGGGTGAGCATCCGCACGATCTCGTACGGATACGGGGCACCAAAGCGGTTGGCGCGCAATAGCTTCTGCTGGTACGCCGTCAACGGGCGGACGGGCTGCTTGTCCGGCGGGCGTTCGCGTATCGTCATGCCCCCGTCTAAGCCCTCCAGGTCGAGCACGGCATCGCGACCGTCGGGATAGCGCACGCGCAGCACCACCTTCTCCAGCCCGGCGCCGACCGCGAGCGGTGCCAACGAACCGGCGAGTTCGTCCCACTCCGCCCGGGAAACCTCCCACGGGGGCCGCACGTAGAGCACCATCCGGTTGGCGGCCGGCCGGTTGCGCGCATCGAATGTGGTCAGCGCCTCCTGCATGGCCGACAGTGCCAGCAGACCCATCAGCTCCAGGCGCGGGTATCGCACCGCGCCGCCCGCGGCCCGTACCGGCGTCAGGTCGCGCACTTCTGCGAGCGCGAAAAGGCGGTGATCGCTGGGATTGTCGTGTGCCACCGCGTGGAACACGTACACGTCTTCGGCCGAGCGCAGCCGCCGCAGTTCGAAGTTCGCCAGCCGCCACAACTCGAGCCGCTTGGCCAACATCGGATGCAGATTGCGATAAAGCGCGTCTTCGACGAATTGCCCGTCCCGTTGCCGGTAGGTCACGTGGTGGGTGCGGAAGCGCTCCGGCGCGGTCCCGTCGAGGGTTGTCACGGTCAGATCCAGGCGCCACAGCAGGCGGCCGAAATGGCATCCGGCGAGCAGTTTTTCGGCTTCCGCGATTACCGTGTCGATTTCCGCCGTCTCGCCGTGCCGCCAGAGCTCCAGATCCACCACGACCTGCCGATCGGCGTCGGCCGACCGCAACTGCCCGGCGATCGCCGCGGACAGTTCGGGCAGCTCCGCCCAGGGCGCGTACGCGGTGACCAGGTGAATGCGCTTGTTCTCGAAGTCGTAGTCGGCGCTGCCCAGCATCCATCCGTCATGCTCACCGACCGCCACGTGGCGCAGTCTCCGGATTCGGTAGAACCGGCGGATGTACACCTCCGCCAACACCCGGTGCAGCCCCGGGTCGCGGCTGGAACGCCATCGCCCCAGCAGCTCGGCGCGCAGCGGCTGTGGGCATGCGACGAGGCGGTCGATCCGGCGGGACCGGCCCGCACCGTCGGGATCGTTCCGCAGCGCATCGAGATCGCGCTGCACGCGGGAGTATTCGTGGGTGACGGTCGCCGCCAGCAGCGGCTCGTCGAAGTAATGGAACCGCACATCGCGGGCCAGGTCCGCGACGTTGCGCTGGCGACCCTGCATGGCCGCGAGCCGGTCAAGCCGGGACCGCATCTCGGGGTCGGCCACCTTTGCCAGCTCGGCGCGGTGGCGGAGCCGGCGCTCGAGGATCGCGGTCACCGCGGAAGCCAGCTCGCCGACCCGGCGGAATGAGCGGAACATCCAGACGACGGCTTCCTCGAGTTCGGGCGTGCGTTCGAGCCCACGCACCCCGTACCGGGACAGCGCGCGCTCCAGCCGGCGCCGATACGAGTCGGGCAGTCCGGCCCGGTCCGCGTCCAGCCACTGCAGGAACGACAGCAGGTACTCCCGGGTGCTGCCGTCGACGAGCGCCTCCTCCGGCTCGACCTCGCCGCGCGGCCGGTACAGCGAACCGACGTCGGTGAACAGGTCCAGCAGACTGTCCTCGCAGCGCAGCAGGTCGGGGTCGGTGGGCGTCGCGATCTCGCCCAGCCGGCGCTGCCGGGTCAGCATGGCCTGAACCGAGGTGGGATCGAGGTCGTAGCCGAGCAGATAGGAGCGCAGCGCGCCGTACACGCGCTCGCACGCCGGCGTTCCGGGCGCCTCCGCGACGCGCAGGCCGGTGAAGTCGACGGCGGCCGCGCCGACGCGCTGACGGGTGTCGGACGTCGCGATGCGGACCACCGGCGCTCCCGCTTCCACCTGAACGTTCGCACCGGCTTCGACCGAGGCGACGGTGCCCGCGAACGGCGCCGTGAGAGTGGTTTCCATCTTCATGCTCTCCAGCACGGCGAGCCGGTCGCCCTCGACGACCTGATCACCGGGCTCGACGAGGACCGAGACCACGAACGCCGGCCCGGGGCTGCGGACCAGGCCCCCGTCGTCGCGCGACACCGTGTGCGCGACGCCGTCGATGTCGACGCGCAGGGTGGCGCCTTCCACTACCGACAGCACCCGGTGCGCCGCGCCGCCGACCACCACCCGCCGCTCGTATCCGTCGCGGTCGGAGACCGTGACGTCCGCGGTGCCGGCGCCGGTGACGCGGTAGGTACGGACACCGGTGCGGTAGACGTCCACGATGTATCGCTGGCCCCGGTACCGCAGGCGGCATCGGTGTCCGACCTCTGCCGAGGTTTCGGCGCCGCCGCGGGCGGCGCGGGCGTGGAACGCGGCCCGCTCGGCGGCCTCGTCAAGGTCGTACGACTCCACGGCGGCGACCAGCAGGGCGACCGGGTCCGGGGCGGGCAGGTGCGCCGCCTCCCCGGTCAGCCGATCCAGCCAGTGGTTGTCGAAGCGCCCGTCGCGCACCTCCGGCCGGTTGAGCAGGCTCAGCAGGAACGAGCGGTTGGTGGTGCCGCCTTCGACGACGATGGTGGTGTCGAGCAGGGCGCGGCGCAGCCGGGCGAGGGCCTCGGTGCGGTCATTTCCCCAGGCGACGATCTTGGCGATCATCGAGTCGAAGTCGGGCGGGATCCGGTCCCCTTCGCGTACGCCCGCGTCGACGCGGATGCCGTTGCCGGTCGGCAGGCGCAGGCAGGTCAACCGGCCCGGCGCGGGGGTGAACGTCTCCTCGGGATCCTCGGCGCATACCCGGGCCTCGATCGCATGCCCCGACACCTGCGGCGGCGCGCCGACCAGCCGCCCGCCCCGGGCCACGTGGAGCTGCAGCTTCACCAGGTCCAGCCCGGTGGTTACCTCGGTCACCGGGTGCTCGACCTGTAGCCGGGTGTTGACCTCCATGAACAGGAAGTTCCCGGTGTCCGGGTCGACCAGGAACTCGACCGTGCCGGCGTTGCGGTAGCCCGCCGCGGCGGCCAGGCGTACCGCCGCTTCGCGGATGGCCCGCTCCCCGGCGGCGTCGAGCACCGTTGAGGCCGATTCCTCCAGCACCTTCTGGTGGCGCCGCTGCAAGGTGCAGTCGCGAACGCCTGCCGCCCACACGGTGCCGTAGTGGTCGGCGATCACCTGCACTTCGACGTGCCGGGCGGCGGGCACGAGCTTCTCCAAAAACACCGTCGGGTCTCCGAAGGCCAGCTGCGCCTCGGCCCGCGCCGAGGGCAACGCCGCGGCGAGTTCGGCGGCGCTGTAAACCGTTCGGATCCCGCGGCCGCCTCCCCCGGCGGCCGCCTTGACCAGCAGCGGATAGCCGAGCCTGGCTGCGAGGGCGCCGGCGTCGGCCACGTCGTCGACCGGCCCACCGCTCCAGCACACCACCGGGACGTCCACCTGCTCGGCGAGCCGTTTGGCGGCCACCTTGTCCCCGAGCCGCCGGATGGTGGCGCTGCCCGGCCCGACGAAGACGATGCCGGCCTCCTCACACGCCTGCGCGAAAGACGCGTGCTCGGCCAGGAATCCCCACCCGACCCACACGGCGTCGGCCGCACACTCGCGCAGCGCCGCCATCACCGCCGGCTGGTCGAGGTAACGCGACCGGCGGGTGCCGTCGGCCGGGTCGGCGAAGGTCGCGGTTCCCAGCAGCACGGCCTCGTCGGCCTGGCGCACGTACCAGGCGTCGGCGTCGGCGTCCGTGTAGAACACGATGGTCCGGATGGGCGGCTGGTCGCCGGCCTGGTTGAGCTCGGCCACCGCGGTCAGCGCGCGCACCGCGGGTTCACCGCGGTTGACGATCGCCAGCCGGCGAATCTCGGTGTCCATGGCGATACGTCCCCTCAGCCGCGCATGACGGAGCGGATCGGGGCGACGACCTCCGCGGACGGTGGCTGCGGCAGCGGCACGGTGCGGTACCCGTCGACCCGCAGCACGGGTCTGCCTTCGTCGTCGCGGACGGTGCAGACGAAACCGCCGCGTCCGTCCGGCCTTGCGGTGGCCACGAGCCCGGCCCGTTCGGTCGGGGTCCCGTTCAGGTGCACCGCGTCGACATGCAGCGGCAGGGCGAGGACGCCCTGGGTGCCGGCCTCGAACAGGCCGACGGTCTGGAAGCAGAGCTCGACCAGTCGCGGCCCGATGAGCACCGGCTCGTCGGTTTGCGGCGGCAGTCCGTCGGCGAATCGGGCGGCCGCGCCGTCGTCGCACCTCCACGCCGAACCGACCACCCGATAGGCCGGGCCGTGGAAGTACAGCCGGTAGACCTGCTCCGGACTCAGCGCGGGCACCTCGCCGCCGAGATCGGCGCCGCCCTCGGCGAGGGTGGGCGGCTCGGCCGTCAGCCGCACCGAGCCGGTGAAGTGGACGGTGCGCTGCGGCTGGTCGCTGCCGGGCAGCGTGCGCTCCGCGGACAGGCGGCATTCGGCGACGAGGTCGTCGCCGTCGGGGCGGACCAGGGCCGTCACCGTCAGAGTGCGCGGCTCGTCCCGATAGAACTTGAGCGGCGCCCGGAAGTCGACGTTCTCGACGGCGGCCACGTGCAGATCGGGCGCCAACAGCCGGGCGGCTTCGGCGAACGTCTCCATGCCCATCACGCCGGGCAGCACCGGCGTGCCCTCGATGCGGTGGTGATCCAGGAACGGCCGGGTGGCCGGGTCGAGGGTGGTGTGCAGCACCAACCCGTCGTGCACACCGGCGCGGACGACCTCGCCGATCATCGGCCCGTCCGCCGTCAGCGAAGCCGGGTCGACGCCGCCGGTTTCGTGCGGTTCGGCGGTGAGCGCGCCGAGCGCCCCGGCGACGACGACCTCGCCGTCGGTCAGGCCGGCGTTCAGTTCGCGCCTGATCCACGCCACACCCGCCTCGGGGGCCAGCATCTCGACCCCGGCCGCCGCCATGATCGTCGGGATCGATCCGCGGGTGGCCATGCCGATGCCACCCCAGGCGGTCCAGTCGATCGCCAGCGTCCTTACCTCTGGACGGGTGCGACGCAGGTTGCTCAGGATCTTGCACTGCAGGTCGTTGGCGGCGCTGTAGTCGGTCTGGCCCATGTTGCCGAACCGGCCGGCGACCGAACTGAACGCCACGACGGCGCCCAGCGGAAGGTCACCGGCGGCATGCAGCACGTTGAACAATCCGTCACCCTTGACCCCGAGCACCAGGTCGAACTCGGCGGGCTCCTTGTCCGGCAGCCCGTGGCTGACCTCTACCCCGGCGGCGTGCAGCAGCACGTCGATGCGCCCGCTGGTCTCCCGCACCTGCGCCAGCACTTTGTCCACCGCGGCCGCGTCGGTGAGGTCGACGCTGTGGTAGCGCGCCGAACCGCCGGCGGCCTCGACGGCTCGGATGGCGGCCAGCGCGGCCTGCCGGCGCTCCAGGCGGGCCAATTCCCGCTCGATCAGGACCGGTGTCGGGCGCTCGCCCCTCGCGCGCATCCGATCCGCCAGTTCGACCTTGAAGCCGTCGCGGTCTTCGGCGTACCGCCGCAGGTCGGGGTCGGCCGGGTCGGGTTCCGGCGTGAGGTCCAGCAGGTGGAAGGTGCCCCGCCAGGCCGCGGCGAGGTCGGCGATGATCGCCGACACGATGCTGCCGGCGGCCCCGGTGACGAGGAAGACCGGGTCGGGGCCGAAAGCCTCGCTGGCCTCGGCGGAAAACGGTCGCTCCGCCAGGCCGACGCCCCAGCGGCGGCCATCGGCGTGACCGACCTCGACACAACCGGGATCGCGGAGCGTCTCGTCGATCAGCGCGTCGGCCAGCGCCGCGGTCTTACGGTTGACCGGGAAGTCGACCGCCTTGACCAGCGCCTCGGGGCGCTCACGCCGGTACGCCTTGGCGAACCCGGTGACCGCTCCGCCCAGGGGGCAGGTCGCCCCGGTCGCGTCGTAGCCGTGGTATCCGCCCAGCCGCGTGGCCACGACAAGGAACGGGCTGTGCTCGTACAGGTGCCGCATGGTGGTGTAAAGGTTGCGCACCCGGCGCCGCAGCGCTTCGTGCCAGCCGGCGAGGTCCAAGCGCTCCAGCGGGCCCTCGTCGTCGAGGGCCGCCAGCCAGTAGACGCCGTCGACGGCGTCGCTCAGAACGGTGCTGACGTCGTCGTCGGGCCGCAGCGTCACCACATCGACGCCGAGCCGGGTCAGCCGGGCGATCAGCGCATCCGCGACGCCGCCTTCGTCGCCCATGACGGCAACGCGCGTGCCTTGGCCGAGCGTGACACCGGTGGGCAGGCAGGCCGCGAGCTCTGGCCGCAGCGCGGGTACGGGCACCTGCCGGGTGATCCGGTCGGTGGCGGCGGTGTCGCCTGGGATGGTCGGCGGTGTTTCAGTGAGCGCTTTTGGGTGGGTCTCGGCCTCCGCCTTGTCGCGGATCCAGGCGATGACGTGATTCAGGGTGGGGAAGTCACGCAGCTTGAGGTTCTCATCGCGGGCCACCCCATAGTGCTCCCGAATCGCGGCGAAAATCTCGGCCTGCTTGACCGTGTCCACCCCCAGATCGGCCTCCAAATCCAGGTCCAGATCCAACAATTCACGCGGATAACCGGTCAGCTCGGCCACCGTACCCACCACCACATCGGTGACGTCGTCCACGGCAGGGGCGACCGCCGGTTCCGGCTCCGACACCACCGCCGGTTGCCGCGCCGGGGCGGCTGCCGGAGCGGCCGGTGGGGCCGGCGCCGGCGCTCCGGTGTCCACGATCCGCAGCCGGTGCTGCACGATCTCCAGGTCGGCGTCGGTCCTGCCCGACACCTGCGCGAGCCAGCGCTGCCAGGCGGCGCGGTCGATGATCCGGTACTCGTAACCGAGTTCGTCGGGCGGCCGGTGGCGGCCGTCGGGAACCGGGGTCCAGCGCATCAGCGTCATCGCGATCTGCGAACCGAACCCGGCGCCCAACCGGAGCGCGTATTGCACCGGATAGCTTCCACCCACCGAGAGATTCAGCCGGCCCAGCTCCGGGTCGGGCTCCTTGAAGTTCGGGACGGGGGGAACCAGACCGGTCTCCAGCGCCTTGATCGCCACGATGTCCTCGATGCCGGCGCCCATCGCGTGCCCGGTGAAACCCTTCGTGTTGGTGATGACCACGGCGTCCGCGTCGGATCCGAAAACCCTTCGCAGAGCGTTGATTTCGGCCGCGGCGCTGCCCCCGCGGGCTGGCGTGTACGTCTCGTGGGAGACGAACACGGTGTTGGGCGCGATGGCGTGGCGGTCCACGCCGCGAGCTTCGGCCTGGGCGACCAGGTGTTCCATCACGCCGCCGATGTGCTCGACGTCGAGCCTGGTGCCGTGGAAGGCGCTGTTGGCGGTGACGGTGCCGAGGACCTCGCAGATGGGTTGCAGCCCACGTTCGGCGGCGGACTCGGCGGACTCCACCACGAGGGCGGCGGCGCCCATGCCGAGGATCATTCCGTGCCGCCGACGGTCGAACGGGGTGGCGGCCTCCTCGACGATGTCGTCGGTGGCGGCGGCGCCCGACGCCAGGAATCCGGATCCCAGCCAGGGCAGCAGGGCGTCGGAGCTGGCGTCGTCGGCGGAGACGACGATCACCCGGCGGCAGCGCCCGACCCGGATCCAGTCCTCGGCGAGCGAGATCGCCTGCGTGGTGCTCGCGCACGCGGCATTGACCTGCGTGTTGGGCCCGCGCGCGCCGATGATCTCGGCGAACTGCGAATGGCCCATCGCCAGGCAGCGGAAGATGAACCGGCGGTCGAACTCATACCGGTTGGACTCGCACGCGTGACGCAACTCGTGGATGCGCCGGTCGACCTCCGTAGCGGCGGGGTCGTCGCCGCTCATCCGGGCGCGCACCGCCTCCAGTGCGAGCAGGTGCTCCCGGTTGCTCCGGTCGACGTAGTAGTGCTCGAGGTCGCGAGCGAAGTTGTCGTAACCCGGGAACGCGGAGGCGAAGATGACGCCGGTGTCGTCGCGCATCGAGTCGGGCAACCCCCACCGGTCGGGCAGCTGGGTGCCCAGCGTCGTGGTCTTGTAGCGCATGACCAGCGGAATTCCGGCGTCGCGCAGCGCGTCGAAGCCCGCCCCGATCGCCAGCTTGGTGGTCGAGTCGAGCGCGGCGTCGCGGGCGGTGTCGACCGCGAACTCGGCGACCACGTCCAGCGGTGCGCTGCGCCCGGCCAGCTTGATGACATCGGCCTCGTTGTCGATCGTCTCGAACGTGGGGTCGCCCGATTCCCGCTTCACCAGGCGGGTGATGTGCCGGTCGAGCATCGACCGGCGCAGCCGGTGCGGAATGGTGTCGATGAATTGTTGGCCGTCGAGGATCCGGGCGATGTTTTCGTCGTCGAAGACGCGCTCGACACCGGGCAGCCCAAGCGCCGCACCGGTGATCACCACCGGCTGTTCGCTGATCATCGCGGACCTCCCGCTGGGCATCGCGGCTTGCGGGGCGGTCGCCACGGCGGCGGTGTCGGTACCCGCCGCGGCGGGCGAGCCGAATCCCAGCCCGGCCGCGTAGAGCCCGCACAGCGCCCGGTTGAACGAGGCGACATCGCCGGCTTTCGGGTGATTGGTGAAGAGCGCCAACACATCTTCCCCGAGCACGTCTTCGACGAAGCCATGCAGCGCCTTCTTCGGGCCGACCTCGACGAAGACGCGGGCACCCGCCTCGTACAACGTGCGCAGTCCGTCGACGAACCGCACCGGCGAGGCCACCTGGCGGGTGAGCAGGTCCAGCATCGTGTCGAGGTCGGCGTCCGCCGGATAGAAGTCACCGGTCACGTTGGAGACCACGGGCAGCCGGGGCGCGCTCACGCCGAGCCGGCGCAGGACGGTCTTCAGTGGTTCGCTGACCGGCGCGACGATCGCGGTGTGGAACGCGTGGCTGACGGGGAGCCGCGAGGCGCTCATGCCCGCGGCCCGCAGTGCGGCGACGGCGCGCTCGACGGCGTCGGTGGCACCGCCGATGACGGCCTGATTGGTGCTGTTGATGTTGGCGATGACGACGTAGCCGTCGGTGGCCCCGACGAGCCGCTCGATCTCGGACAGCGGACCGGTCACGGCCGCCATCGCACCGTTGTCGGGACCGGGCAGGTCGGCCATCGCCCGTCCACGGACGCTGGCGGCTTCGAGCGCGGCGTCCAGCGACAGCGCGTCGGCGGCCATCAGGGCGCCGTATTCGCCCAGGCTGTGGCCGATCACCATGTCGGGCCGCACGCCGTAGGCATCGAGCAGCCGGGCCAGGGCCAGATCGGTGGCAAGGACGGCCGGCTGGGTGATCTCGGTTTGCATGAGCTGCTGCGAGAGTCGTTGCGCGGCAGCCTCATCGGTGCTGTCGGTGAAGATGTAGTCGGTGAGCGGCTTGTCCAGCAGGTGTCGCGTGACGCTGTCGGCTTCCTCGAACATCTCCCGCACGATCGGCTCTCGCGCGCGCAGGTCGGAAAGCATGTTGACGTACTGCGATCCCTGACCCGTGTAGAGGAACGCGACCTTGCCCGGTGCCCCGCGGCCGACGAAGACGCCCTGCGCGCGCAGCATCCGCCACACGGCGGGGTCGCCGTGACGCAGCGCGCCGGCCGCCTTCGCCGCCTTGGTCGCGAGGTCGGCCGCATCCGCGAAGTCGATGGCGACCCGAACGGGCGCGCCCGCCAGGGCGGGGTCCGGCGGGGCCACCGCGGGGACATCGCCGGCCGACGCCCGCTCGGCGAGCCGGTCCAGCTGTGCGGCCACACCGGCGTCCTCCGCGCCGCCGACCACCGCCGCGCCCCGCAGCGGCGCCTTTGCCTCGACCGGTGCGGCCTCCGCCGGGGCGGGTCGCTGCGCTATGGTCGCGCCCGGGTAGGAGCGGGCCTCCCCCGGCGGGCGATGCCGACCGGGCACGTACTCCTCGAGCACGGCGTGAAAGTTGGTGCCGCCGAACCCGAAGGAGCTGACCCCGGCGCACCGCACCCCGTTGGCCGGTGCCGGCCACTCGCTCAGTTCGGTGTTGACCCGGAACGGGATGTCGTTCCAGTCCACGTTGGGGTTCGGGTGCTCGAAGTGCAGGCTGGGCACCAGCAGCTTGTCGTGCAGGCTGAGCACCGTCTTGAACAGGCCCGCGGCACCGGCCGCGCCCTTGAGGTGGCCGATGTTGGACTTGACCGACCCCAGCGCGATCGAACCGGGCGTCGCGCCGGCCTTACCGAAAACGTCTGTGAGGCTGGCCAGTTCGGTCGCGTCGCCCACCCGGGTGGACGTCCCGTGCGCCTCGATGCAGGTGGCCGCCGCCGGATCGAGGCCGGACGCCGCCCAGGCGCGCTCCACCGCCAGCCGCTGGCCCACCGGGTTGGGGGCGGTGATGCCCTTGCCGCGACCGTCGCTGGAGCCGGCGATGCCGAGCAGCACCGCGTAGATCCGGTCGCCGTCGCGTTCGGCGTCGGACAGCCGCTTGAGGACGAACAGCGCGGCGCCCTCACCCATTACGAAGCCGTCCGCGCCCGCGTCAAATGGGCGGGTGCCGGTCGCCGACAGCGCGCCGATCTTGCAGAACTTCACGAACCCCGCCGGGTCCATGTTGCGGTCCAGGCCGCCGGTCACGGCGGCATCGAAGTCGCCGGCCTGCAATCCCCGCACGGCGGCCGACATCGCGGCCAGCCCCGAGGCGCACGCCGCGTCGGTGGTGAAGTTGGGGCCGCGGAAGTTGAACAGGTTCGCCACCCGGCCGGCTGCCACGTTCGCGAGCTCGCCGGGCATGGTGTCCTCGGTGATCTCGGAGATTCCACCCAGGAACGCGGCCCGGGTCTCGGCGAGCACGGCGTCGCGCACCGACTCGGGGAGTTGCGCGAATGACGGTGTAGCGCGGAGCTTTTGAATGACAGCGGGAAACTGGATTCGCAGGTTGGTCTGATGCTGCTTGTCGCCGCCGATGGCGCTGCCGATGATGACCGCGACCCGTTCGGGGTCCACGGTCCAGTCGGGCCACCCGGCTTCGAGCAGGGCGGAGCGGGCGGCCGCCACCACCCACTTCTGACCGTCGTCCATCTGCGCGCTGACCGCCGGCGGGATGGGCAGCCGCCACGCCAGCGGTTCCCACGTGAAGTCGCGGACCCAACCACCGATCCGGGAGTAGGTCTTGTCGGGAGCGTGTGGGTCGGGATCGTAATAGAGCTCCGGATCCCAGCGCTCGGGCGGCACGTCGCTGATGCTGTAGCGGCCGGCCTTGATGTTGGCCCAGAAGGTGGCGGCGTCGGGCGCGTCGGGCATGATCGCGCTGACGCCGACCACCGCGATCGGCTCCTGTGGCGTGGTCGTCATGATGTTCCGGCCTCTCTTCGATACAGCGCGTCCCCCACCCGGTCCATGTCATTCAGCAGGCCGGTCTGCGCGGCCCGCACCCGGTCCAGCGGCAGCGCGACGGCGAGGTCAGACCCCCCGGCGCCGGTCACCCACCGCAAGCCCTCCTCGGCGACCTTCAGCGCCGCGTCGCGCGCGAAAACGCGGCTGATGGCGGCCAGCGCGGCCGCGTCGAAGCGGGCGTCCGATTTCGCCGGCAACGCACCGGCCGCGGCCGCGGCCGCGCGGCGGGCCAGTGCGCCCGCGCATTCGGCGTAGCTGATCAGTTCACCCAGCCGCAACAGCACGTGCTGGCTGCGGGTCAACCGGCCGAGCCGGCACAATTCCAGCACGGCGCCAAGGCATTCCAGCGCCAGCGCCGCCGTGGGGCCGCCGCATTCGCCGGGGACATCGTCAAGTGTGCGCGCCGCGTCGCGGTAATGGGCGCCGGACGTCTTGAGGTGCTGCTGCCAGCGGCCTCGGGCGATCGTCATCTCCATGATCTCCGAGGTGCCCTCGTAGATCGTGGTGATCCGGACGTCGCGCTTGATCTTCTCCACCAGGTACGGCCGGGTGTAGCCGTATCCGCCGTGCGCCTGGATCGCCGCCTCGGCGGCCGCGTTACCGGCCTCGGTGGCCAGGTATTTGGCGATCGCGCCTTCGGTGTTGAGCGCGCCGCCGGCACCCTCGCCGCCGTCGATCCGGGCCGCGGTTTCCTCGATGAACGCGCGTGCCGCCTCCAGCCGCACCGCATGCGGCACGATCAGCTTGTGGGTGAACCCTTGCTTGTCCGACAGCGGTGCGCCGCCCTGCACCCGGTCGGCGGAGTAGGCGATCGCCCGGTCCAGGGCCGCCCAGCCGCCGCCGAGCCCGAATGCGGCAACCATCACCCGCGTGTAGCCGAAGACCTGCTGGGCCTGGGCGAGCCCGCGGCCCTCCTCGCGGCCCACCAATTGCTCCGCCGGGACCAGCACGTCATCGAGGAATAGCGCTGCGGTGTCGGACAACCGGATGCCGTGCTTGTCTTCCGGGGGTGCCGCCGAGAACCCGGGGGCGCCCTTCGTCACCACGAACCAGGACGGTCCGCCCGGCGCCAGGGCAAGAACCGAGTAGGCATCCGCGATGGAGCCGTTGCTGATCCATTGCTTGCGGCCATTGAGCCGGTAGGCCGTCACCTGACCGTCGGTCTCGACCGGTGTGGCCGTCGTGTTCATCGCCGCCAAATCGCTTCCCGCCTCGGGTTCCGTTGCGGCGTAAGCGAATAGGATTCCCTTTTCGGCGATGCGCCCGAGCCACTCCTTGCGCTGCTGTTCGGTCGCGCCCACGACGATCGGGTCGCTGCCGAGAAACGTGGCCAGTACCGCGGTGGCGACGCCGATGTCGAAGCGGGCGAGCCGTTCGCAGACCCGGTAGGAGTCGAACGCCCCGCCGCCGAATCCGCCGTACTCCTCAGGGATGAAGACGAGCTGCACGCCGAGGTCTTCACCGCACATCGCGCGGACGGTTTCTTCCGGGCAGACGTCGTCGTGGTCGAGGGCCAGCCGGCGCGTATCCGGCAGCGCCTCGGCGAGGAAATCATCGAGCGAGGTCAGCATCATTTCGAGGCTGTCGCGGTCCAGGCCGACGTCGGTGGTCATCGCCTTGCCCACCGACGCCGAGTGGCCATGACGGTCAGGCGCCACGTGCGGTACGCGGCGGACGACTCGGACCTATTCATCGAAATGTCCTCCCTGGCAGGCCGTGACTCCCCTTTCACCGCTGCTCTTAGTGATTCTTTGACCCCGCGGGTGCCGCGGGCGAGAGCCGAAAGTCCTATTGCCGCAGGAGACAAGGTCCTCGCTGGCCTGCATGAATTCGTTCTCGGCGGCATCGGTCAAGGTGTGCGTACACTCGGCGGGGAGTTCAGTCGGACGGGGGGTTTGGCGCGAAAGGGCGTGCATGACCGCCGTTGATAATGAAAGCCTTGCCTTTGCCGGGGTGGCGCGGCTGGCGCAAATGGTGCGCGATCGCGAGGTTTCACCGCGGGAGCTGCTGGATTTCCACCTCGAGCGGATCGCTCAACTCGACCCGGTCTTGAATGCATTCCGCGTCGTGCTCGCCGAGCAGGCGATGGCGGAAGCGGCGCAGGTCGAACGCCGGCTCGCCGCCGGCGAAGTGCTGCCGTTGGCGGGGGTGCCGATCGCGGTCAAGGACGACACGGATGTGGCGGGAGTGTCGTCGATGTGCGGCACCGCGATCGACACGGGGCCGGTCAGCCGCGACAGCGCCGCGGTGCGGCGCCTCCGGGAAGCCGGGGCGGTCATCATCGGCAAGACGAATCTGCCCGAGTTCGGCGCCGTCCCGATGTGCGAGTCCCCCACCTGGGGCGTGACCCGCAATCCGTGGCACCTGGGCCGGACCACCGGCGGTTCCAGCGGTGGTTCGGCGGCGGCGGTGGCGGCCGGCATGGTGCCCGGCGCGCTGGGCACCGACGGGGGCGGGTCGGTTCGTATCCCGGCCGCCTGCTGCGGGGTGGTCGGCCTGAAGGGTCAGCGCGGGTGGATCAGCACCAAGCAATCACCGGAGCGGGCCTACCGGTTCCACGGGCTGCATCACATCGGCGCGCTGGCCCGCAGCGTGGCCGATGCGGCGCTGCTGCACGACGCGATGGCCGGCTTGGAGCCCAACGACGAAATCGTCTCGGCGTTTCCGCCGCCGACCCTGATCGACGCGGTGTCGCGCGCACCGCGTCGGCTGCGGATCGCCATGTCCTTCAAACCGGTCATTCCCGTTCCGGTCAGCGACGACGTGCGCCGGCCGGTATTGGAGACCGCCGAGCTGCTGCGCTCGCTGGGCCACGAAGTCGTCGAGCGTGATCCGGTCTATCCGCCGGCCGCTGTCCTTTCGGTGTTCGCGCTGATGATGCACGGCCTCGCCGATGAAATCGAGCGGCTGCCCACGCCCGAGCTGCTGGAGCGGCGGATCCAGGCCGAGGGACGTACCGCCCGGCTGGTCCCCGACTGGTTGGCGCACCGGGCGCTGGCCGCCCGTGACCGGATGAGCGAGCGCGGGCTGCGGCCCGTCGCCGACTTCGACGTGCTGATGACGCCGGTGCTGGGTAAGCCGCCGGTGCCCGTCGGGCACCTCGAGGGCCTGGGGCCCACCCGCGCGATGGCGCGGGTGTTGGGCTTCATGCCGTTCACCCCGACGCAGAACTACACCGGGCAACCGGCCATGTCGGTCCCGGTCGGAATCTCGCCGCACGGCCTGCCCGAAGCGGTCCATCTGGTAGGGCGGCCCGATGACGGGCTGACCCTCATTTCGCTTGCCGCGCAACTGGAGTCGGCGCGCCCGTGGGCCCAGCACCGGCCGCCGGCCGCGCGGTATCGCACGCCTGCTTAGGGTTGGCTCCCCAAACATCGTGTGCCTGCGGGCTGCGCCGGCCTCATTTCCGTTGCGCCGCATTCGATTTGACCGGCGGAATGGCATGGCGAAAGGCGTCTTATCTCGCCGCTACTGAATTCTTAGATACTCCAGAGCCCCGTAGGAGGCTGGACCCCGAAACAGACGCTAGGCTGACATAATCATCGCCGGATTTATCGCGGTGTGTTCCCCTTGAAAGGTTATTCAGAATGGTCACGTTTTCGTGGACCAGATTGGCAGTTGCGACTGGTGGTCTGGCGTTATCCCTCACCACCGGAGCCGGCATCGCGGCCGCGGATCCCACTACCGCTCCCGACCCCGATCTGGAGCGGGTCATCAACTCGACCTGTACGTACGATCAGGCGACGGCCGCGCTCAACACGCAATTTCCCGACGATGCGGCGAAATTCAACGGATCGCCGATCGCTCAGGGCTTTTTGCACCAGTTCGTCGATGCGGGGCCGGACCAGCGCAGGCAATTGGCCGCGCAGATCCAGGGCATGCCCGACGCCCAGCCGTACCTCCAAACGATGAAGAACGTCGCGAAAATCTGCAATAAGTACTGAGCACCGGGCCCGGGCCGTGCCAGGCGGATTGGCCGGCCCGGGCCAGGTCGCCCCAAGGGCCTAAGGGCCTCCGAATTTGGGCCGATTGGCCGGTTGTCGAACGACGGGTGCGGAGTGAGGCTGTAGTTGGAACAAATCAACTACTGACCGAAAGAGGCGAGCTCCTTCAGATGCCGCCGGGGTCGGCATCGACGCCTCAGTAAAGGGGGGTACCAAATGTTCAAGCCGTCATTGGCCAAATTGGCCGTCGCAATTTGCGGATTGACATTGACCGCTGGAGTGGGAGTCGCATCCGCCGACCCCGACATCACCCCGGCCGTCAACAGCAGATGCAGTTACCAGCAGGTGGTTGCGGCGCTGAATGCGGAATTCCCGGGACCCGCGGCGCAATTCAACGGTTCCCCGGAGGCGCAGGCCTGGTTGCACGATCTCGTCGCCGCGCCGCGGCCCAAACGCCGGCAGATGCTGCAGGACATGGGGAACAACCCCGACGCCGCACCGTTCCACGGCATCGTCGTGCCGCTCGCCAATTCCTGCCCTAACTACTAACCATCCGTTGCGGGCTCGACGTTCTGGTTGAGGGCGAAGCGGTTATCCGGATCGAGCCGAGCCTTCAGCTTGGCAAGCCGGCGGTACGTGGCTTCACCGTAGCTGGCCCGAATGCGCAGCGCCCCTTCATCGCCCACGAAGTTGAGGTACACACCGGCCGGGCCGAGGGGGCGCAGCGTTTCGTACGCTTCATCGGTCCACGACCTGCACCGTTCGATGTCGGCGCGCTCGGTCCACGTGGTGATCAGGTGCACGATGTAGGGATAGTTGCGGGTCGAAAAGGCGGTCGCCTGCGGCGGAACGCGGCTCGGAACACCGCCGAGCCGGATCAGGTGCACATGGGTCTGCGGCGTGGGGCGGGTTCGCCCGAGCGCCGCGATCCGCCGAATCGCGTCGTCGGATAGCTCCGTGAGAAAAATCGACTTCCAGTAGTTCAGCCGCCCGAACGGGGCGGTGTGGTCGAGGGCCTGCTGCCAAGTGGGGTAGGCGATGTCGCGTTGCAGCGCCAGCACCGGTTCGGTTCTCAAACCGGCGACCCGCGCCAGCGCGCCGACGGCCGCCCGGCCGATCTCGTCGGGCCGTGTCGAGCAGCTCAGCATCGTGACCAGCCGGCGTCCCGAACCCTCATCGGTGCCGAAGTCGACGAGGGACGCGAGGTGGTCGTCGGCACTGTTCATCTGGGCGCGAAAGTGTTTCAGCACGGCCTCGGCGTCAGCGTCGTCGTAGGCCCGCATACCCCCGATGACCTGATCGACCGGGTGCAGGTCGAGCACGAAGTGTGCGACCACGCCGAAGTTGCCGCCGCCGCCCCGCAGCCCCCACAAGATCTCCGGGTTCTGTGCCGCACTGACATACAGCAACTCCCCGTCGGCCGGCACGAGCTCCGCTGCGGTCAAGTTGTCACAGGCCAGGCCGTATGCGCGGGACAACCAGCCGACCCCACCGCCGAGCGTGAACCCGCCCACGCCCGTCGTTGACACCACCCCGCCGGGGCAGGCCAGGCCGTGGCGGGCGGTGGCCCGGTCGATGTCGCGCCAGGTCGCGCCGGGCTGCACGACCGCGATCCGGTGCTCGGCGTCGACGACGACGCCGCGCATCAGGGCGAGGTCGATGAGGATGCCGCCATCGGTCGAGGAGTGTCCCGCGACGCTGTGCCCGCCGCACCGCACCGCGATCTCGGCTCCGGAGCCGACGGCGTACCGGACGGCGGCGACGATGTCCGCGCGGGAGCGGCAGCGCAGCGCGACGGCGGGCCGCTTGTCGATCAGGGCGTTGAAAAGCTGTCGCGCCGAGTCGTACTCGTCGCTGCCGGGGTGGACTATGTGGCCGGTGAAGCCGGGGATCGCGTCGACCGCGCGTGTCATCGCCGTATGCGCGGCCGCGTATCCGCGGCTTGTTCGGGCAGATAGTGGTTTTCCAGGTACCAGTCGTAGGCACTCTGGGCGGCCGCCCGAAACGGCGTATAGGGGACGCCCAACTCGGTGCGGGCCTTGCTGCCGTCGGCATAAATGTAAGCAGACGACAACCGCATCTGTTTTCCGCCGATGGGCAGACGAGGGCCCACCACGAAGCGGGCCGCGCCCACGGCCGCCGCCGCCACCGGTATGGTCCACCGCGGAAGAACGTGCCCCGGCCCGGGCTGGCCGGCTATGTCGCGGACGGTTGCGAAAGCCTCAGGGAAGCTGAGGTTTTCGCCGGCGAGGATGTAGTGCTCGCCGGCGTGTCCCCGCTCGGCAGCCGCGATGTGGCCCGCCACCACGTCACCGACCGCGACAAAGTTGGTGCCACCGGGTGTGGCGACCCGCAGCCCTCCGCGCGCGGCCTGGACGAACATCGCGCTCTCCGTGCGGTTGAGGTCGCCCGGCCCGATGACGACGGACGGATTGACCGCCACGGCCGCAAGGCCCGCGGCGGCCGCGAGGCGTAGCTCGGATTCGGCGAGGTGCTTGCTGTAGCCGTATGGGAATTGGCGCGGACGCAGGTTGAAGCTGTCGGACTCGGTGAGCAGGTGCCCCGGTTCCGGCACGCCGAGCGCGGCGAGGGAGCTGGTGAGGACAAACCGTTGCACACCCGCCCGCAGGGCGGCGGCCAGCATGTTGCGGGTGCCACCAATGTTGGTGCGGTAGAGGCGATTTTGCCCGCGGTAGCGCCAGTAGTCGGAGATCGCCGCCGTGTGGAACACCCAGTCGCAGCCGGCCATCGCGGCGGCGAGGGCGTCGACCTCGTCCAGCACGTCACCGACGCACGTCTCGCAGTCCACGCCGGCCAATGCCGCCAGCGAGGAGGTCGAACGCCGCAGCACGCGGACGGCGATCCCCCGTTCGACCAAGGCGGCCACCAGGTTCGACCCCACGAACCCGGTTCCTCCTGTGACGAATGCGCGCATGGGATCAGAACCGGTAAGTGGTGCAGCCGATCTCGACACCCGAGCCGGCGGTGATTATCAACGCGATGTCGCCCGGTCGTGCCAGCCCCTGCGTGCGGGCCTGCTCCAGCCCGAACGGCACGGAGGAGGTGAACGGGTCGCTGTCGGCGGCGAGGTCGACGAACCTCGATCTCGGGATCCCGAGCTGGGCGGCCAGTTCGTCGAGCGCCTCCTTGGACAGATACGGCGGGAGCACCGCCGCGATGTCGCCGGGGTTGAGTCCCTCGAGGGCCAGAAGTTCCTTGGCGGCGTCGGGAATACAACTCAGGTAGATCGCGGCGAGGTTGGGATCCCGCTCCACCTGCAGGCCGGCGCGCCCGTCCCGCTGCTGGGTGTAGGTGGCCAAGGCCCCGCTGTACTCCGGGTGATGCTGAAACACGAAGCGGCCGAAGCCTTCCGGGCCGTCGCTCCTGCGCAACAGCACCGCCGAGCCCGTCTGGCTGATGCCACGTTGCGGATAGCCGCTGTCGGGGCTGTTGTTCTCGATCTCCGAGGCCACCACCATCGCGTGCTCCGCCTTGCCCGCCCCGATCATCCCCGCGGCGACCTGGCAGGCGTTGAGGAAGCCGACCGCGCCGTTGAGGACGTCTAAGGCAAAGGTCTTGGGCCCGTCCGGGGAGTCCACGTCCCCGTTGATGTCGAGTTCGCCGGCGACGAGCGCGGCGACCGCCGGTTCGCTGAGGAAGTCGTCGCGGTAGATGCCGGAATTGATGATCAGCCCCAGCGCGGTCCGATCGATGCCGCTGCGGTCGAGGCACGCCTCCGCGGCCTGCACCGCGAGCCGGATCGAGCTGGGGGAAGCCGGTTGGTCGGCCGGGGCGAGACCGATGCCCTCGATGCGCACGCGTGGCATCGCCGGTACCGCTCTGTGGTTGCCGTCGGTCGGCATGGCTTGTGTGTGCCGGCCGGCGGCGCCCCGGCGCATGCGGTCGGGCAGGTCGTCGAAGGTATACAGCGCCGCGCCGACGGTCTGCCCGGAGCCGGTGATCGAAAAGACCACATTGTCACCGGAATTGATCCGATTGCTCAGGATGTAGTCGTACAGCGCGACCATGTGGGTCGTGGTGGCGGTGTTTCCCCGCTCCGCGATGTTGTAGACGGTGTTGCCCCGGTGGGCGGCGCCGTCCCCGAACAGCTGGTTGATGGCGACGACCGCGTCGTTGAGCGACGCCTCGGACGTCTGGTGCATCACCAGGTGGTCGGTGGTCTCCGGCCGCCAGCCGTGTCGTTGCATCACCGCGGCGACGTAGGGCACCGCGTGCTTGACCGCGATCGCGGTCTGCGTGACGGAGTCGGTGAACATGATGGCACCGCCATGCGGGCCGTCCGCCATCTTCGCGATGCACAGCTTGCTGTAGCGGCTGAGGGTGGCCATGTCGATGTCGTGGAAGCCGACCTGGTTGTTCGGCCCGCGCTCGAGGACCACCGCCGCGCCGGCGTCGCCGAGGGTCAGGCACGCGATGCGCGGATCCATCGGCCCCTCGATCTCCTGTTGGGCGGTCTCGCACAGGTGGCTGATGTATTCGCCGCTGACCACCAGGGCGCTGCGGATCAGTCCGGTCTGCAGGAAGGCGTCGGCGATGCTGATGCCGGTGAACATTCCGGCGCACGCGTTGCTGATGTCGAAGGCCAGCGCGTTGACCAGGCCGCATTGGTCGCGCAGCCGCGTTGCGGTGCTGGGCTCGAAGGTGAACCGGTGCCCGAGTCCGTCGCGCCGGGAGATGTTGCAGGCGATGACCAGGTCGATCTCCTCGGGCCGATAGCTGGACCGGGACAGGCAGTCATCCGCGGCCTTTCTGGCGAGGTCGATCGAGAACTCGTCCTCGCCGACCACCCGCCGGTTCTTGATGCCGGTCAGGCGTTCCAGCGGTATCCGAATCTCGTTGGCGCACTCGGCCATAACCGTCTTTGTCGACACGGTGCGCGAGGGAAGGTATACGCCAATGCTTTCGATGACCGTGTTCCGCTTTTCTTCGGGCGCGGCCTGCACCGGTTGGTCCGGGGCCGGCGCCGTGACGACCGCCTCGGCGGGGGCTTCGGGCTGCGGAGTTCCCTCGCCGGCGAGCGGACCGTATTCGGCGGCGAGCTCGGCGATCGTGCCGTAGACGAACATCGACTCCGGCCGCAGCGGCAGGCCCGCCGCGTTCGCCCGCACCGCCACCTCCAGGCTCTGGGTGGAGGCACCACCGAGGGCGAAGAAGTCGTCGTTGACACCGACGCGTTCCAGGTCCAATACGTCGCACCAGATTTCGGCCAGCAGCTGTTCGGTGGGCGTGCGCGGAGCGACGAACGCCGGCTCCTGCGGCCCGGATGCCCTGTCGGCCGCCATCAACGACTTGCGGTCCACCTTTCCGCTCGACGTCAGCGGCAACGCGTCCGTCACCTCGAAGACCGCGGGCATCATGGCGGCCGGCAGCAGGTCGAGCAGGAACCGGCGCAACTCCGCTGTCGACGGAGCGGCGCCGCCGGCCGGCACGACATGCGCGACGAGGATGGGGTTTCCGCGGCTGTCGGTTCTGATCACCACCGCGTTCTCGGCCACCGCGGGGTGTTGGCCCAGCGCGGCCTCGATCTCGCCCGGCTCGATCCGGAAGCCGTGGATCTTGACCTGGAAGTCGATGCGGCCCAGGTAGTCGATGTTGCCGTCGGGCAGATACCTGGTCAGGTCGCCCGTGCGGTAGAGCCGCTGGCCGGGGTGCGCGGTATCGCCGCCGAACGGGTCGGCCACGAAGATGGCGGCCGTCAGATCCGGCCGGTTGAGGTAGCCGCGGCCGAGCCCCACGCCGCCGATGTACAGCTCGCCGGGCACACCGATCGGCACCGGTTGCAGGTGCGCGTCCAGGATGTAGGCGCGGATGTTGGCGATCGGTCGCCCGATCGGCACCAGCGTGCCGGATTCGCCTCGCTCGCAGTGGAATGCGGTGACGTCGATCGCCGCCTCGGTGGGCCCGTAGAGGTTGTAGAGCTCGGCGTTCAGCGTGGCCATGAAGTGGTCGCGCAGGTCATAGGGCAGCGCTTCGCCGCTGCAGATCACCCGGCGCAGTGCGGTGCACGCGGCCACCCCGGGCTCGGCGAGGAAGCGGCGCAACATCGAGGGCACGAAATGCATTGTGGTGACGCGCTGTTCGACGATGGTCCGAACCAGGTACGCGGCATCCTTGTGGCCCTCGGGTTTGGCGATGACCACCCTGGCCCCGACGATCAGGGGCCAGAACAGCTCCCAGACGGACGGGTCGAAGCTCACCGGTGTCTTGTGCAGCACCCGGTCGTCGGCGGTCAGCCGGTAGGCGTCCTGCATCCACAGCAGCCGGTTACGGATACCGGCGTGGGTGTTGAGCGTTCCCTTCGGCTTACCCGTCGAACCCGAGGTGTGGATGACGTAGGCGAGGTTGGCCGGCGTCGTCTCGCACGCCGGGGCGGTGTCCTCGCCCGACGGCGCCGACGGTTCGTCCAGGCAGAGCCGGTGACCGGTGAAGCCCGGCGGCAGGTGCACCAGGTTGGCGCGGTGGGTGACACAAACCGGTGCGTCCGGTACGTCGTCCAGCATCGCGGCCATGCGCCCGGCGGGCTGCGCGGAGTCCAGCGGCATGAAGGCGCCCCCGGCCTTGAGGACGCCGAGCACGGCCACAACCAGGTCCTCGGAGCGGTCCAGCAGGACGGGCACTACCGTCTCGGGTCCCACGCCGAGCTCGCGCAGCCGGTGGGCCAGGCCGTTGGCGCGGCGGTCGAGTTCCGCATAGGTCAATTCGCGGTCGTCATACGTCACCGCGACGGCGTCCGGGGTCCGCGCGACCGTCGCGGCGACCATCTCGTGCAGGCAGGCCGGAGCCTCGGAATACGGGTAGTCGACCTCGGTTTGGTTCCAGGCGGCCTGCTGGCGGAGCTCCGCTTCGGTGAGCAGCGGCAGCTGGGAGACCGGCCGGTCCGGGTCGGCGACGATGCCGCCGAGGAGGGTGGCGAAGTGGCCGGCCAGCCGCTCGATGGTGGCGGCGTCGAAAAGGTCGGTGTTGTACTGCAGTACGCCGGAGAGCTTTCCGTCGTGTTCGCCGACCTCCATCATCAGGTCGAACGGCGCGCCGCCCTGCCCGACATGAAGTGTCTCGAGCGGAAGCCCGCCGTGTTCCGGAACGGGGTCGTCGGTGAAGCGGCGCGTCTGCTCCCAGGCGAACGAGACTCCGAACAGTGGCGTGCGGCTCGGGTCGCGCGGCGGCCGAAGCCGCTCGACGAGCAGCGCGAAGGGGTAGTCCTGGTGTTCGAGGGCGCCCTGCACGGTGTCCTTGACGCGGCCGAGCAGGGTCATGAACGTCGGGTCGTCGTGCAGGTCCGCGCGCAGGGCCACCGGATTGGTGAGGTAGCCGACCAGCCCCTCCAGCGCGACCCGGTCGCGGCAGGCGAAAGGCGAGCCGATCACCAGGTGGCCCTGGCCGCTGTAGCGGTGCAGCAACGTGGCATAGGCCGCCAGCAGCGTCATGTAGGGCGTCGCGCCGACCTTGCGGCCCAGTTGGATGATTCCCGTCGTCACGGTGGGGTCGACGGTGAACCGGTGCACGGTGCCCGCGTAGGTCTGGACGGCGGGTCGCGGCCGGTCGGTGGGCAATTGGAGGACCGGCAGTTCGCCGGCCAACTGATCCCGCCAGTAGGCCCAGAGGTCCTCGCCCTCGGGACCCGCGAGCATCTGGGCCTGCTGCTCGGCGTAGTCGACGAAGCTTTCCGCGGGTGGCGGAGGCGCGGCGGCGCCGTGCTCGGCGGCGTACAGCAGGCGCAGTTCGTCGAGGATGATGTCGATGGACCAGAAGTCGACCGCGATGTGGTGCAAGCCCAACAGCAACACATGTTCCTCGGGTGTGCGCTCGAGCAGCGTCAGCCGCAGCACTGGGCCGGTGTAGAGGTCGAAGGGGGTGTCGGTCTCGCGGCGAATCCACTCGTCGACCTCGGGCTCACCCGGGCCGAGGCGGCCCCTGGCGATGCGCACCGGCCATTGCGGATGAACGAGTTGGACCGGCTGCCCTTCGCGCTCGGCGTAGGTGGTCCGTAGCGCGGGATGCCGGTCGACGAGCGCCTGCGCCGCGCGTTCCAGCGCCGGGACGTCGAGTTCGCCGCGGATCCTCCCGGCATACGTGACGTTGTAGGCGGCGCTTGCCGGTGCGAGCTTGTGAATGAACCACATCGATCGCTGGCCGTACGACTGTGGATGCACCGAGGCCGACTGTTCGGCTTTCTCCATCAGCAGCTGGGCGAGCAGCGCGCGCTTCTTCTCCGGGGACAGACCGGATATGTCGACCGGCTTGTCAGTCATCGCCGCCGTCCTTCACCGCGAGTTCGGCGCCCCGTTCGTCCAACACCTTTTGGAGCAGTTCGTCCACGGCGGCGTCGGAGAGCTCCGGCACCCGGGTCAGCAGGTCGATGCCGCCCGACGGCGCGCCGTCGGCGTGCTGGTGGACCGTTGGCTCCGGGGTGGCCTGCCGCGGCACCGCCTCGTGCGTGGTGGGTGCGCCGGTCGCTTGCTCCGGCAGATGTTCGCGCAGCCATTCGGCGAGGCTGGCCACGCTGGGCCCCTCCAGCAGCCGGGTGACCGGCACGACGAGGCCCAGGTCGCGTTCGACCTGCATGCGCAGCTCCAGCGTGATGAGCGAGTCGACGCCGAGGGTGTTCAGCGGTGTCTGTTTGTCCAGGTTCGCCGGTGTCAGACCGAGTTTGCCGGCGGCGAGCTCGGACAGGTACGTCTCCAGCAGCCGTTGGCGCTCCTCCGGCGTCGCGCCCTGCAGCGCTTCGAGCAGACCGGCCCCCGGCCCGGGCGCGGGCTCCGCCTGCGGCTTGTCGGGCGAGGGCGCGATTCCGAGTTCCGCGAGCAGCGGCGGCTGCAAGTCGGGTTGCCAGACCGCCCAGTCGATGTCGAGAACCACGGCCTGCGTGGCCGACCGCTCCAGCAACGACGACAACGCCCGGAGGCTGTCGGCCGCGGACATGGCCTCGACGCCGTACTGCGCGAAGTAGTCCTGCAGCTCGGACCGAGTGAAGAAACCGAGCCCGGCCCATGGCCCCCAGTTCACGCTCAACGCCGGCCGGCCTTCGGCACGCCGGTGCCACGCCAGCGCGTCCAGGAAGGCGTTCGCCGCCGCGTAGTTGGCCGCCCCGGGCGGACCCAGCAGGGACGAGGCCGACGAGAACAGCACGAACAGGTCCAGGTCGGCGTCCTTGGTCAGCGCGTGCAGGTTCCAGGCGCCCTGAACCTTGGGCGCCATGACCTCGCGCAGCTTCGCCTCGTCGAGGCACAGCAGAATGGCGTCGTCGGCGATCCCCGCCGCGTGCACCACCCCACGCAGCGGCGGCATCGACTCGGCGATCGATTCCAGCATGGCCGCGACGTCGTCGGCCTTGGCGACGTCGCCCTTTGCGATGGTCACCTCGGTGCCCGCCGCGCGCAGGGCGTCGAGCGTCTCCTGCGCCTCCGTCGAGGCGCCGCCACGTCCCATCAGGACCAGGTGCCGGGCGCCGTGCTCGGCCATCCACTTGGCCACCACGAGTCCCAGCGCACCGAGCCCGCCGGTGACCAGATAGGTGGCGTCTTCCTTGAAGGACGCGGTCTCGGACGGTTCCGGCTCGTCGTAGCGGGTCAGTCGTTCGACATAGCGGTGGCCGCCCCGCAGCGCCACGTCGCCGTCGTGCTCATCGGCCCACACCTCCCGGAACAGGGAGTCCACTTCTTCCGGGCCGCCGTCGGTGGACAGGTCGACACAGGTGCAGCCGAGTTCCGGATGCTCGTGGTCGATCGTGCGGGCCATGCCCCACACCGGGGCCTGCGCGATCGACACGGCTTCGGTCGCCGAGGCCGCATCGGTCACCTGCGCCCCCCGCGTCACCAGCCACAGCCGCGGCGTCGCCGACCAACCGGCCCGCGCCAGCGCCTGCACCAGATGCACGACGCTCAACGGGCCCAAAGTGGTTGCCGCATCCAGGGATTCGAGCGACGTGTCGGCCGGCGGTGCGGCCAGCAGGTCCCACATGTGCACCACCCCGCGGCACGGCGGCCGGTCGTCGGTGAAGGCGTCTTGGAGCAGCTGTGTGAAGTGTTCGGGCTGCGCGGGGTCGAGGAGGTAACTGTCCGGGGTGAGACGCTCGAAGCCTCCGCCGGCCGGTGCCGGCTGGACCAGGACGCACCGCTGAGAATGCGATTCGAGGTGTTTCCGGAGGGTGTCCGCGGCGGCCGCGCCGTCGCTGAAGATGAGCCAGCTGCCGGCTTCGTCCGGCCGGCTCGACCCGTCCCGGTCCGCCGGACTGGAGGCGGGTTGCCAGCGCAGCTTATACATCCGGTCGCGCAAGCCCGCGCCCTCGGTCGCACCGGCGGCCCGCGGTAGCGGGCCGGTGCCGTTCGGGGTGATAGCCCCGACGTCCAACCAGGAGTGGACCCGCTGCCACGGGTAGGTCGGCGCGGTCACGTAGTGGCTGCCCGGGGGGTACACCGCCTCCCAGGTGACCGGCTGACCGAGGGTGTAGAGGGTGCCGAGCGACGACAGTGCGGTCCCCCGCCCCCCGTCGTCACGCCGCATCGACGGCAGCGCGGCGCAACTGACCCCGAGGTCCTGGGCGTCCTCCCGGATCGAGTTCAGCAGGACTGGGTGCGGGCTGATCTCGACGACCGCGTCGTGGCCGCCCTCCAGCAGCCGACGCAGCGCCTGCGAGAAATGCACGGGCGAGCGAAGGTTCTCCGCCCAATAGTCCGGGTCGGCCAGGCGGTCGGTGAGCAGGTCGCCGGTCACCGTCGAGTAGATGGGAATCGCCGGTGCGGTCGGCCGCAGTCCGACGAGCCCGCCGCGCACAGCGGGAACCAACGGGTCCATCTGCGGGCTGTGGGCGGCCACGTCGACGTCGACCCATCGGCAGAACCGGTCGCGCTGCTGCAGCACCTCCATCAGCTTGGCCAAAACCTTTTGATCCCCGGACAACACCGTCGATCGGTAGCTGTTGCTGGCGGCGACCGAGACCTTGCTTTCCTGGCCGGCGATGAGCTCCTGGGCTTCGGCGGGGCTGAGTTCCGCGGCCATCATGGTTCCGCGGCCGCGCACGGTTCGGAGCATCAGTGAGCGGAACCGGATCACCCGTGCGGCGTCTTCGAGGCTCAGCGCACCGGCGACGTGCGCCGCGGCAACCTCACCCATGCTGTGCCCGACCACCGCGGTCGGCTCAACCCCCCAGGAGCGCCATAGGGCGGCCAGCGCGACCTGCATGGCGAAGATCGCCGGCTGGATCAGGCTGATGTCGGTGATTTCCTCGTCCTTGGCCATCAGCTGAACGATGGAATGTCCCAGGTGGGGCTTGAGCGCGCGGTCGCACGCCGCCAAGGCGTCGCGGAACACGGGCTCCTCGGCCTGCAGTCGCCGCCCCATGCCGTGCCACTGGGAGCCCTGGCCGGGGAAGGCGAAGACCACCCTGGGTCGCTGGCCGGGACGGCACTGCCCGACGGCGAACCCCTGCCGTGACTGCCCGTGCCGGTAGGCGTCGAGGGTCTCCGACATCGCGGCCGGCGTGTCGGCGACGACGGACAACCGATGGTCGTAGTGGCCGCGACGCACGCCGGCCGTATAGCAGAGGTCGGCGAGCGCCACCCCGGACGCCAGCGCCGACTCGTACCGATCGGCCAGCGCGACCAGGGCCTCGGGGGACCGCGCTGATATCGGCAACAACTCGGCTCGATCCGGCGCCGTGCCGCGCTCGGCCGTGGCGGCCCGGGCCTGCGGGGCCTCGGTGAGCACGGCGTGCGCGTTGGTGCCGCCCATGCCGAACGAGCTGACGCTCGCAACCGCGCGCCCACCGTTTTTCGGCCACGGGGTCAGCGTTGTCGCCACCCGCACCGGCAGGCTGTCGAAGGGAATCTCCGGGTTGGGTTCGGCGAAGTTCAGGCTCGGCGGAATCTCCTTGTGCTGCAACGCCAATGCCACCTTGATCAGCCCGGCCACCCCGGCCGCCGCCTCCAGGTGCCCGATGTTGGTCTTGACCGAGCCGACCAGGCATTGGCTGCCCGGCGGACGGCCCTCCGCCAGCACCGTGCCCAGCGCGTTCGCCTCCATCGCGTCGCCCAGGAACGTTCCGGTGCCGTGCGCCTCGACGTATTGGGCGGTGCCCGGGGAAATACCGGCGCGGCGGTAGGCCGCGGCCACCACGGCTTCCTGCGCTCGCCGGTTGGGCGCGATCAGCCCGTTGGTCCGGCCGTCTTGATTGATCGCGGTGCCGCGGATCACCGCGTAGATCGGGTCGTTGTCGGCCAGCGCCCGGCTGAGCGGCTTCAGGACGACCATCCCGGCGCCTTCACCGCGCACGTACCCGTCCGCGCCGGCATCGAACGTCTTGCAGCGGCCGTCGGGCGCCATCACCTTGGACTTGCTGAAGTTGATCATCAGCGCAGGCGACAGGATGACGTTCACTCCTCCGGCGAGCGCGACCGAGCACTCGCCGTCGCGCAGGCTGCGGCACGCCAGGTGGACCGCGACCAACGACGACGAGCAGGCGGTGTCGATCGCCATGCTCGGCCCGTGGAAGTCGTAGAAGTAGGACAGCCGGTTGGCGGCGATGCTCAACGCGTTTCCGGTGCCCGTGTAGGCGTCGACAAGCTGCATCTGGTTGCCGCGCAGGTTCGCGTAGTCGGTGGTCGCGATGCCGACGAACACACCGGTGTCGCTGCCGGCCAGCCGCTCCGGCACCTGCCCGGCGTCTTCCAATGCCTCCCAAGCCACCTCGAGGATCAGCCGCTGCTGCGGATCCATCTGCGCCGATTCCCGGGGCGAGATGCCGAAGAACTGGAAGTCGAACTCGTCGACCTCGGGCAGGAATCCGGCGCGTCGGGTGACCGAGGTGCCCGGGACGGACGGATCCGGGTTGTAGAAGGCATCCGCGTCCCAGCGGTCCGGCGGGACCTCGCTGATCGCGTCCACGCCTTCCGACAGCTCGCGCCAGAAGGCCGCCGGCCCGTCGGCGCCCGGAAAACGGCACCCGATGCCGATGATGGCGATGGGCTCGTCCGCTGCGGGCGGGCCACTCTCACCGACGGTTGCGGCGGTGCGGTCGACCGCGGTGCCCTTGCCGCCCAGATGGCGGGAGAGCAGGTCGATCGACGGGTGTTCGTAGGCGATGGTGGGCGAAAGTTCGCATCCGAGCCAGGTTTCCAGAGCGCCGGTCAGCCGGACGGCACGGACCGAATCGAGCCCGTAGTAGGCGAACGGCATGGACGGGTCGATGTCCGTTTGGGGAATGCCGAGTTCACTGGCGAGCTGGGCGATCAACCATTCCCGGATCTCCTTCACGGTGCGCCCGGCCGAATTCGGCGCGGCGGTCACCGGGTGGATGTCGGGCCGCGGTGCGCGCCATTCGGCGACCGGCTCGAACTGGCCGTCGAGGAACTGCTGCCGGCAGGCGGACCGCTGGATCTTGCCGCTGGACGTGGTGGGAATCCGCAACGGGTCCACCAGAACAACGGTGTCCGCCTGGATCTCATGCTGTTCGGTGATCGCGGTCCGGATGGTGTCGACGATCTGGCTCAGTTCGGCGTCGCCGAGGCGATAGCCGCTCACCTCCTGCACGACGACGAGCCGTTCGGGGGCATCCGCTCCGGCCGCGACCGAGAAGACCGCACCCCGGCCGCGCATCAGCGCAGGGTGGCAGGCCTGCACGGTGAGCTCGATGTCTTCGGGATAGTGATTGGTGCCGCGAATGATGATCAGATCCTTGACGCGACCTGTCACGAACAACTCTCCGGAGCGGAGGAACCCGAGGTCCCCGGTGCGAAGGAACGGGCCCCGGCCGCTGTCCGAAAGATGCGCGCGCAGTGCCTCTTCCGTCTCTTCCGGCTTCCCCCAGTAACCCTGCGCCACGCCCGGTCCGGCCACCCAGATCTCACCGACCTCGTCGGGCCCGCACGGCCGCCGGGTCTCGGGGTTGACGATGATGACCTCCTGGCCACCCTGGGGCCGGCCGCAGCCGACCAACGTCAAGGCGCTCGGCTCTTCCGTCGCGATCTCGACGACCCGCCGCTCGCCCAGCGCCGCGCGGTCTATGTGCAGAACCACCGGGACCGGGGAGTCCGACCCACCGGACACCAGCAGCGTCGCCTCCGCCAGCCCGTAGACCGGTTCGAACGCCTCCGGCCGAAAGCCCGCCGGGGCGAACGCCTCGGCGAAGCCCTGCATGGTCGACGGACGCACCGGCTCGGCGCCGCACATGGCCGTCGCCCAGTTGGACAGATCGAGCGCGGCACGCTCCTCAGGGGTACTGAGTTCGATGCACAGGTCGTAGGCGAAGTTCGGGGCGGCGGTGATCATGGCGCGGTGCCGGGATATCGCCTCGAGCCACCGCATCGGACGCTTGATGAACGCGTTCGGCGGCATGAGGATCGAGTTACCGCCGACATAAATGGTCTCCAGGACGCCGCCGATGAGACCCATGTCGTGGTAGGGCGGCAGCCAGAAGACACCGCATGCGTCCCGGTCGAATCCCGACTTCCACGACTGGCGGATGGTCTCCAGGTTGTGAACGAGGTTGCCGTGAGACAGCACAACACCTTTCGGTGCGGCCGTGGAACCCGAGGTGTACTGGATCATCGCGATTGTGCCGCCGTCGATGTCGGGCGGAACCCACTGCGCCTCGTCGCCCCCCGTGTCGGTGACGAACCAGCGCAACGGCTGCCCCTTGACCAGACCGTCCACCGTCGCCTTGATTCGCGCTTGCATCTCTGAGTTCGACAGAGCGAAGCGCGGTTTGGCGTCCGCGACGATGGAGGCGACGCGTGGGACCAGGTGCTCGCGCGCCGGCGGGTGCACCGGAACGGCGATCGCCCCCGCGTAGAGGCACCCGAACAAGCCGGCGATGAAATCCAGGCCCGGCGGGCAGAGGACCAGGACGCGCTCGCCCGCGGCGCCCTGGCGCTGCAGGTTGGCCGCGATCCGCTTTGCCCTGCTGTCCAGTTCGCGATAGGTCAGCTTGGTGACGTCGGTTTCCTCGCCGTCGCGAGAGTAGGTGAACGCAACCTTGTCCCCATAGCGTTCGGCCCGGTGCCGCAGTTGTCCGACCAGCGTCGGCGCCATGAGCGACGACACGTCATCCGGTGTTTCTGCGTGCTCGGCGTGGGGCCTGTCGGCGGTGCTCATCTCGTTCCCTCTGTCGGCCCCGGAGCGGCGACTTGTTCGCCGAACCGTGACATGTGCGTCACCCCATCGAGGAGTGAGTGGTTGTGGTTGGTATTTCCGTGTTCCGCGGTGCTTTTAGGTCGCGTCAGGATGCCTTCGGTGTAGCTCTCGAGCAGTACGCGGAATTGCTCGACGGTGTAGCCGGTGACGACCGCGTCGGTGCGTGCCCGTACCGTCGCCGAACGGGCCATCCGGAACAACGGCCCGAGCTCCCCGACGTACTCGCCGGGGGTGGCGACCTTGACCAGTTCCTTTGTCCCGTCGCCCGATTCGCGCACGACTTCCAGTTCGCCCTCGGCGACGACGTAGATGAGGTCACCCATGCTGCCCTGCTCGAACAACACCGAACCGCTTGCCAGGCGCAGCATTTCGGGCTCGGATTCGGTCGTGGGCCCATCCGGCATCAGCCTGACCACGCGGTCGGCGAACGGCAGGATCCGGGTGTCATGGGTGGCGACCACGACGATGCGCTCACCGCTGGCCAACTCCCTGAGCAGCCGCAGCACCCCTTCCGCGCGGGCATAGTCGAGGTGGGCCGTGGGTTCGTCGGCCAAGATCAGCGGGGGGTCCAACGCGATCGCGCGGGCCACCGCCACCCGTTCGCGCTCGCCGCCGCTGAGGTCAGCGGGCCGGTGCGTCATGCGGTCCTGCAGCCCGGCGCGGGCCAGCAATTCCTTGGCGCGTTTGCGCGCCGCCCGCCGTGACCAGCCCGCCGCCCAGAGTGGCACCGCAACGTTCTCCACCGCGGAAAGGCTTGCCACCAGGTTGAACGACTGGAAGACGATGCCCACGGTGCGGCGCCGGTAGGTGGTCAGCCTGCGGCGGTCCAGCGTGGTGACGTCGGTGTCGCCGACCTGGACGCGCCCGCTGGTCGGACTGAGGATGCCGCCGATGCACGACAGCAAGGTGGTCTTCCCGCATCCGCTGGGGCCCAACAGGATTACCAGTGATCCCGCCGCGACCTCCAGGTTCAGCCCGTCGATGACGCGGTTCGGCTCGCCGCCGTTGGAGTATTCGACGACGAGATCCTTGATGCGCAAGTCGCCCATGACTATCCGGCCCCGAACGCCATTACCGGGTCGATCGCGACCGCGCGCCGCAATCCCGCCAGGCTCGCCAGCAGGCCGACCCCCACCGCGGTCCCCACCAGCGACAGGAAGGCCGAGGGGGTCACCACCACGAGCATCGGAAACAGCGGGCCGAGCAGCACGGCCAGCAGTCCGCCCAGCATCGCCGCGACCACCGCTACGAGCACCGCCTGGAGCATGAGCCCGGCGAGCACCGACTGGGTGGCGACACCGAGGGCCTTGAACACCGCGAAGTCCCGGGTGCGTTCCAGCGCGGACAGGTAGATCAGCGATCCCACGATCGACGCGGCCACCGCCCACAGCAGGATCACCAGGTACGACATCGCCAGCCGGGCCATGTGCAGCGGGCGGATCATGTCATCGATCGCGGCGCCGCGATCCACGACGCGATAGCCGGCGGGCACCTGTGCGGGCACGCCGCGCAAGCCGATTGCCGAGATCACGTGCTGGGCGGAAAACATCAACCGCTGCGCCGTCGCGACGGTCACAAACGCATTGGGCTGGCCCGCGAGCGTGGTGGACTTGTTGACCAGCCCGACGATCCGCAGCACCTGCGATCCCACCTCGACGTTGTCGCCGATGGATCGCTTCAGCGTGGTCGACATGGCGACCTCGTCGGGGCTCGACGGTGCCCGCCCCGCCGCTATCGGTGGCATCTCCTGCTCGGGCAGGCCGTAGACGTTCAGGTTTTCCGGTAGGCGCCGGTCTTGCAGGATCGTGTTGCCGTAGACCACCGGGATCGCCGATTGGACGCCGGGAAGCTGGGCGACGTCTTCGGCTTCCGCCTGCGGGAACCTCGATGAACCGATGAAGGGTCCGACCGCGCCCGCCTTGATGAGGTAGTGGTCGATGCCGATCGAGTCGACCAGGCGCTCGGCCTCCACCCGGGTACCGATCATCAGCCCGGTGATGATGAGCGTCATCGCGAATACCATCCCGGTGCCGACGGCCGCGATGATGAACCGCCGCCGCCGCCATTGCACGTCGCGAATGGCGGTAATCAACATCGGCGTCCGCAGCCGCTCTTGCAAGCCATCAATAGCCCACACGGCTTGACCTCCGATCTACTTTTCCCAGCAAGCTTCGCCCGGGAGCCGGCGCACCGCGTAGAGCCGAAGGGCCTTGATCGGACGGACCTACGCCCCGCTTTTCCGGCAGGCCGGATTCGCCTTCGCCGCGCCGTTCCCGCAGGTCAGACGGTGCTTAGGCACCAATTCGGCACGGCGCGCGATCGGGGGAAATGCGGCTATAAGCGCAATGACCTAATACGGTGCGTGCAATTAGCCGCGCGCCTAATAAGGCACGGTGGGGACGCACAGATATCCACGACCTCATTGGCCGTCGGGAACCAGCCACTTCTCGAACGCGATCGGGACGAACGGCCCCCAGGACGGCAGCGGGTCGGCGGGCACCCGGGTGTACCCGGTCGCGTCGTACAGCGCCTCGGCCTCGGGTTGCCGGTTGCCGGTGATCAGGTAGAGCCTGCGGTACCCGCGCGCGGCCGTCTCCGCCTCCAGCGCCGCCAACAGCACCCGCGCGTACCCGCGGCGCCGATGGGCGCGGTCGGTCCAGATCCGCTTCAGCTCGGCGGTTTCGGCGTCATAGCGCCGGAATGCCCCGCCGGTGACGGGCACGCCGTCCAGCACGCCGATCAGCAATCCGCCGTCTGGCGGGGCCAACTCGGCCTCGGGCACGGGCAACCAGGACAGGTGAGTGCTGGGCGTGCCGCCGTAGCGCTGCGCGTACTCGTCGGCCAGCTCGGCCAGCAGTGGCCGCGCCAGCGGTTCGTCGTGGGTCGCCGACACGAACCGCAGCTGGTGACTCGCGGCCGGCGGGCTTGATTGGTACGCCACGTGATCATCCAACGCCTCTGACCGCGACACATTCCCTTCGGGCGTCCTCCCGCCGGCGGAGCCGTGCCAGCGATGCGGGCGCCCACCAGTTCAGGCCGCCGCAGACGTGCATGAAGGCCGGAACGAGCAGCACGCGCACCAACGTTGCGTCGACCAACACGGCGAGAGTCAGACCGACGCCGAACATCCGCATGAACGAAACCTCCGCGGAAGTGAGCGCGGCGAACGAGATCGACATCAACAGCGCTGCCGCCGTGATGATCCGGCCCGTTCGCGCGACGCCCAGCGCGATGCTCTCGTCGTTGTCGACTCGCGTGCGGTTCGACGCCAGCCAGTACTCGCGGATGCGGGACAGCAGGAACACCTCATAGTCCATGGACAATCCGAACGCGATGCAG
>NZ_LZKF01000034.1:0-3058 GCF_001672665.1 Mycobacterium sp. E2238
AGCCGGCGGTCAACAGGAACGGTTGGCCCCCGAGATCCTCGTCGCCGTCACGCAGCCATTCGGCCGTCTTGTCCACCACGTACTCGCAGTACGAGTTCGACACGTCGAACTCGTCGAAGCCCAGCCGCTGCGGGTACGACGTCTCGTGCTGCATGCCGAAAAGCGCCGAGTACCAACCCGCATCGCTCAATATCTCCGGCAGGGTGCGCACGCCGCTGCGGTACTCCCAGCCGTGGTGCGCCAGCCCGATCAGGCCATTGGTCTGCGGATAGCGGCCGGTGAACAGCGATCCGCGCGACGGGGAGCACAGCGGCGCCGTGGCGTGCGCCCGGGTGAACAGGATGCCCTCGGCGGCAAGGCGGTCCAGCCGGGGGCTGGAGACGTCCGGGTGGCCGTAGACGCCCAGATAGCGACCCAGGTCGTGCCAGTGCACGATCAGCACGTTGTCTTGTCGGTCGGCTGCTTCGCCCGGCGCCAATTGCGTCACCTCTCCAATTTGCCCGCGACCGGCGACGATACCGCAGCTACTCGGGGGGAACCTGGGCGCGCCGACTCCAGCGGTTCTCGCAGACGAACTCCGAGAGCGGGCGGGCGACCGCCCAGCCGTCCAGCTCCAGCGCCGGCCGGTCGGGGAATCCGGGCACCGGTCCCAGGCACAGAATGGCCACCGGCTCCGCCCCGGCGGGCATCTCCAGCAGGGCCGCCAACCGCTGCGGATCGAACAGCGAAACCCAGCCCATGCCAAGGCCTTCGGAGCGCGCCGCCAGCCACAGATTCTGGATCGCGCACGACACCGACGCGAGGTCCATCTGCGGTAGCGTCCGCCGGCCGAACACGTGCCGCTCCCGGTCGTCGCCCAGCGCCACCACCAGAAGCTCGGCGCATTCCAGGATGCCTTCGACCTTCAGCGCCAAAAACTCCTCGCCCCGCTCGCCCAGGGCCGCGGCGGTGCGCGGGCGCTCTTCGTCGACGAGGGCGTGGATGCGGCGCCGCAGCCCGTCATCGGTGATCCGGATGAAACGCCACGGCTGCATCAGGCCGACGCTGGGCGCCGCGTGGGCCGCCTGCAGCAGGCGCGCGAGCACATCTTCGGCCACCACGCCGGGTGAGAACCGGCGCATGTCCCGCCGTTCGGAGATCACCCGATAGACGGCCCGTCGCTCCTGCGGGCTGAAGCCCTCCTCGCTCACGGGAGTCATCGTAGGAAATCCGCGTTAGCGTGAACGGTGTCCGCGGCACGGACCCGGCGAACACCCGAGAAAGGAGTGTCCAGTGAAGCCCTTCGACCTACTCGACCAGCTGCCCACCGACCGCGCCGCCGGCGGCGTGTACGGCGAGCCCTATCAGACACCGGACGGCGTCACGGTGATCCCCGTCGTCAAACCGTGCGGCGTCTTCGTCGTCCGCAACGGCGAGGCGTCCTGGACGCCCGCGGTGGACGGGAGTCGAATCGCGCTGATCGGAGTGCTGACCGGCCTGCTGGCGGCGGTGATCGGCAGTCTGGCGGTGCTGCGGCAGCCGCCCTGGCCGCGGATGACCGTCACGGACTATAGGTAACGCCGACCGCCCGGAAGACGTAGTCGGGCGGCATGTCGAAGGTGAGCGATCGCCGCGGCAGGCCGCTGAGCACATCGGCCGGAATGGCGACCTTGTAGTGCAGCGACAGTTCGCCGCTGAACTTCGGGTCCACCCGCGCGACGTCGACGTCGACCTGCAAACCGGTCGACGATATCTCGACCTGCGCCGCACCGTTGTGCGGCGCGTCCCAGCGGACGTCGACGGTCGGGCCGGCCAGCCTGGGCAGCATGGACAACGTGGCGAGCACCCGCTCGGAGCTGAACACCAGCGAACCCGTGTAGCTGGCGACGCTGTGCGGCAATCGCACGCCGGGGATGGCGCCCCGGAATCGCCGGGTCACCGGGACGTAGTCGGCGAGGTGGATAAGGCCCTCCGCCTCGACCTGCGCGTATACGTCGTCGGGTAGCTTGCCGATGCCGAGCAACCTACGGACAAACACGGCCATGACGCCAGTATGGACCGGCGCCGGGAACCGTGTGGTCAGGGCGCCCGCGCCGGCGCGCGGCGCAACTGGTATCGGTGGGGTCATGACCCGATCGCGGCTCATGCCGGCCGCCTGCATCGCCCTGACCGCCGTGGCGGTGTACGCGCTCATGTGGGTGGGTTACTCCCAGCACTGGCACTGGCAGCAGCGCATGGACTGGTCACTGCTGAACGCCGCGCGGGACAGCGCGGTCAAACACCCGTTCTGGGTGCGGTTCTGGGCCGACGTTTCCTTCGCGCTGGGCCCGGTACCGCTGCGGGTGCTGGGCACGGTGGCGGCGGTGGCCGCCCTGGTAATGCGCCGGCTGCGGGCGGCGCTGCTGCTGTTGGCGTGTGCGCCCCTGAGCGGGCTCGTCACGCTGGCGGCCAAGGCGCTGGTGGACCGGCCGCGGCCGTCGACCATGCTGGTGGCCGCGGCCGAGACATCGTTTCCGTCCGGGCACGCCCTGGAGGCGACGGCGGCGCTGCTCGCGGCGCTGTCCCTTGGGTTGCCGACGATGAACCGTGCGGTGCGCCGCGGTGCGGTCGCGCTGGTCGCGCTGAGCGTGCTGGGGGTGGGGATTTCGCGGGTGGCGCTGAACGTGCACTACCCGTCCGACGTATTGGCGGGCTGGTCGCTCGGCTACTTGTATTTCCTGCTGTGTTTCACGGTAATTCGGCCGACGAGCCCGGCTTCCTCCCGAAAGCCGTGCGACGCGGGGGATTTGGTCACGGCCCGGTGACCTAACCGGGTCTAAAGCTTTACTTGACCTCGCGCTGTGAGGGTCTGACGATAAAGGTCATGCGCCGACTGCTCGCTTCGCTATCCGCTTTGGCGTGCGCGATTTTCGGCTCGCTCGCGCTGGCGCCGATCAGTGCCGCGGCGGGCGCCCCCTGGTTCGCGAACGCCGTCGGCAATGCCACGCAGGTGGTTTCGGTGATGAGCACCGGCGGGTCGAACGCAACGATGGACATCTACCAGCGCTCCGCCGCCGGGTGGCAGGCGCTGCGGACCGGC
>NZ_LZKF01000035.1:0-2066 GCF_001672665.1 Mycobacterium sp. E2238
GCGCCCGCCGCGCAGTCGGGGCGCCCACACCGACAGCCCAGCCGATCCGCGCCCGCGGCCAGCACCCCCAACGCATCAGCACGGCGCTGCTCACGGCTGCGCGGATCATGCGCACACACCGTGGCCGCCACCGCATCCAACCGCTTCTCGAGTGCGCGGGCATCCGAGCTGAACAGGACCCCCTCGAGGCGCGCCAACCCATCGCCCATATCCCCGATCCACACCTCGCGGCCCGCCGCCCGGTCCCGGCGCCGGCGCACCGCATCCGCATCAGCCTTCGCGACGATTCGGTCAACCTGAGCGCCCGACCGGGCCGGGGTCAGCGATGGCCACCGGGCCACCTGCGCGGCCAACTGCCCATCCACGGCCGCCAACACGTCGCGATCGGTGATCAGATCGGTGCGAAACACCAGCGTCTGCACCATCCGAAAATCGATGGCCCCGGCGGCGAACACCGCCGCCACCCGCGGCAACCGCTCGCGCAGCGCCCGCGCATACCGCACCCGACTGGCCGCCAACCCCTGACCGATCCGCAACTCCGCGGCCACCTCCGCGGCCACCGCCGCCTCAGTGTCCACCGCCCACTCCTCAGTCTCGGCGCACCGCGACAACCGATGAGCAAACAGGCTTCCGATCGCCGCCAGCTGCCCGGCCACCGCTCGATTCTCCGCCCGCACACACCCGCCGGCCTCGGCAAGCATCGCCGCCGACTCCTCCGTCCGCGACGGATAGCGCCGCTCGAAGTGCTCGTCGAACTCGGCAAGCACCTCCGGCGACGAAACCCTGGTATCGAACATACATTCGATTATGGCACCAGGCTACGACAACCGCATGGTCTCCAGCCCGTCCGCGGCCGTCGCGGAAATGGTGCTCCGAACCATGAAGCGCGGCTGCCTCGCCGGCCACGGCCGGCCGCGATGCATGACGGCGCGGTTGTCCCACACCACCACGTCGCCCTCGCGCCATGAGTGCACATAGCGGGCCTCACGGGCAACCGCCGCCTCCGTCAGGTCGGCGATCAGCTCCCGCGCCGCCTCTTGCTCCATGCCTTCGATCGCGTACGCGTGCGAGGCCAGATACAGCGCCTTGCGGCCATTGGCCGGGTTTCGCCACACCAGACGCCAGCATTGCGGCGGCAGCGCCGCACGCTCGGCCGGGCCGGCCAGGTCGGCCGCGATCTTGCCGCGCGAATAGGCGTACTCGTGCCAGGCGAAGCAATCTTCCAGCCGCCGTTGCAACGCGCGATCGAGGCGTTCGAAGGCGAGGCGGGTGGAGACATACTCGGTCTCACCTCCCTGCCCCGGAATGACGCGCGACGACAACACCGAAGCGAGCGCCGGCACGCGCTTGAACGAGCTGTCGGTATGCCAGAGCTGGTTGGCCTTGTTCTCGAGGGCAAGTCGGTGGCCTTCGGGCACGACGTTGCCCGCCTCGTCGAGGGTCTTGAGGATCACGAGGTTGGTGCCATGACCCTCCGAACCGACCTTGGTGACCTCGAGGGGGCCGAAGCGGCGGGAGAAGGCAAGCTGCGCTTCATCGGTGACGTCCTGATCGCGGAACACCAGGACTGAGTGCTCCTCGAACGCTGCCCGTACCGCCGCGTACGCGGCCTCCGATGCCGCGACGTCCTGGATGCTGACTCCGCATATTTCCGCCGCGAAGCCCAGGCCCGACGGCACGATTTCCATCGGCGCCTCCGTAGCGTTCGAGGATTCAGTACGACTGTCCACCCAGAACGAGCGCCCGGCAAGCCATCGGCGTCCGACAAACCGAGCGACAAATCAGCCCAGCGATCGCCGGCTGACGAATTCGCGGCGACCCCCCGTCACCGGATCGTCGAATTCGATGCGCTGCGCCAGCAGCCGCAGCGGCGTGCTGAAGTCATCGGCCGGCACGTCAATGATGTTGGGGTACAACGGGTCTCCGTAGATAGGCACGCCAAGGGCGGCCATGTGCACGCGCAGCTGGTGGGTGCGCCCGGTGCGCGGGGTCAGCCGGTATAGGCCCTCCGGGGCAAGGAGTTCCACCAGCGTTTCCGCGTTGGGCGCTCCGGGTTCGCAGACGGC
>NZ_LZKF01000036.1:0-6335 GCF_001672665.1 Mycobacterium sp. E2238
CTGCGCGCGGCATGGGTCAACACCGTGTTTGATGCCAAGCACCGCAAGGACTTTGACAAGGTCGCGGTAGTCGGTGCACCGCGATGGGAGCGGTGGTGCGTCAATGTCGCCGCCGCGTGGCTGATGGGCGGCGAATTGCGAACGTTCGACCGTGATCGACTGGACGCCGCATGGGAGTGGGTGCGAGCGTAGAGACCACCATGAGAATCGCCATCAGCGGTGCCGGCGTGGCGGGGGCGGCGCTCGCCCACTGGCTGCATCGCACCGGCCACACGCCGACGCTGATCGAGCAGGCGCCACACTTTCGCACCGGCGGCTACATGATCGACTTCTGGGGTGTCGGCTACCAGGTGGCCAAACGCATGGGCATCGAAGAGCCGATCCGCGCCGCCGGCTACGAGATCCAGCGGCTGCACTCAGTCGGCTCCCGGGGCGAGGTCAAGGCCGACGTCGACGCCAGGATCTTTAGCCGCATGGTCGGCGACGACTTCACCAGCCTGCCCCGCGGCGACCTGGCCGCCGCCATCTACCGCACCATCGAGGACAAGGTCGAAACGATCTTCGGTGACAGCATCGCCGCCCTCGACGAGCACAGCGACGGCGTCCGGCTCGCCTTCGAAAAGGGCGCGCCGCGCGATTTCGATCTGGTGATCGGCGCCGACGGGCTGCACTCGAACGTGCGCCGGCTCGCCTTCGGGCCGGAGCAGGATTACGACCACTACCTCGGTTGCAGGGTCGCGGCCTGCGTGGTGCCCGGCTACCGGCCCCGCGACGAATTGGTCTACGTCATGTACGCCACTCCCGGCCACCAACTGGCGCGTTGCGCGCTGCGCGACGACCGCACCATGTTTCTGTTCATTTTCCGTGCGCCGCGCGAGGGCACCACCGCGGCACCAAAGGACCAGCTGCGAAACGAGTTCCGTGACGTAGGCTGGGAAGCCCGGGAGATCCTGGCGACGCTCGACGACGTCGACGACCTGTACTTCGACGTCGTCAGCCAGATCCGCATGGATCGCTGGTCGCGTGGCCGGACGCTGCTGATCGGCGATGCGGCCGCGTGCATTTCGCTGCTGGGCGGCGAGGGCACCGGTCTGGCGATGACCGAGGCTTACGTGCTGGCCGGAGAATTGGAGCGGGCCGGCGGCGACCACCGTCGCGCCTTCGATGCCTACGAGGCGCGCCTGCGTCCCTTCATCAAGTCCAAGCAGTCCGGTGCGGAGAAAAACATTCCGTTCTTCGCGACGAAGACCCGTTTCGGCCTTTGGTTCCGCATCATGGCGATGCGCACCATGAACTTCCCTCCGATGGCAAGGCTTTTCGCCAGCACCGTGATCGACGACTTCGACCTTCCGGACTACGAACTGTAGCTAGCGCGCCACCGTGCGCGTGGCGGCGGGCGATGCTGCGGGAAAGTCTTTGATGGCTTTCAGCCGGATGCGCGCGCCGCGATATGGTACCAGGACAACAAATTTCAGCCTCTGCCGTTCGCCGGCCGCGGTGGTGGTGCGCAACTCGGCCCGGCGCAGAATCTCGCGCAACACCACGCGCATCTCGACCATGGCGAAGCCGGCGCCCAGACAGCGGCGGTTGCCGCCACCGAAGGGGAACCACGTCGTCGGTGTCAGGGTGGCGCCCAGCATGCGGTCCGGATCGAATCGGTCCGGGTCGGGGTACACCGCGGCGCTGGTGTGCACCAGCCCGATTCCCGGCGCCACCATGACCCCGGCCGGCAGCCGGTAGCCGGCGACTTCGGCCGGTCGCGTGAGCACCCGCCCCACGTCGAACACCACCGGACGGATCCGCAACGTCTCCTTCACCAGCGCGTCGAGATACTCGTCGCCGGCCGGATCGCCCGCGGCGCCGGCCTCGGCAGCTCTCACCGCCTTGGCCAATATGGCCGGGTGACGGGTCAACCGCTCGAGCGCCCAGGACAACCCGTTCGCGGTGGTGTCGTGCCCGGCCACCAGCAACGTCATCAGCTGGTCCCGCAGCTCGCGGTCGGACATCGTGCGCCCGCCGTCGTCGGCGCGGACCAGCATGGCGAGCACGTCGGTGCGCCCGGCCAGGTCGGGGTCGGCGCGGCGCTCGGCGATCTCCGCGTAGAGCAGGCAGTCGGCTTCGGCCATGCGCCGACGCAGTCCCCGCCATGGGAGGTAGCGCTGGAGCTCGGGCTTCGCCAATGCCAGCGTCGCCCACGGACCCACGGTGAGCAGCTGCGGCATGATTTCACGCAGCGCGGTGAGTCGAGCCGGGTCCGTTGCGCCGATGACCGTCCGCAGGATCACTTCAAGGGTGATCTCCGACATCTTGGGCGAGACCGGGAAGCTCTCCCCCACCGGCCACGCCGCAATGTTCGCCGCGGCGATCTCGGCCATCAGCCCTGCTTGGCGTGCGACGGCGTCGCGATGGAACGGCGGCAGCATCAGACGGCGGCGATCCCGGTGGACGTCTTCGTCAATGACGAGGAGTGAGGTATCGCCGAGCAACCCGCTCAGAATCGAATTCGCTTCGCCAGCGTGGAAGACGTGCGGGTCACCGGCGAACACCGTCTTGATGTCTGCCGGGTCGGCCAGATACACCAGCGTGCCCATGCCGGCGACGCGCAGCGTGAACACGCTCCCGTAACGACGGCGGCAGGCGGCGACGAAGTGCGAACCGCGGTGCAGCATCAACGCGGCCTGCACCGCCCGGGGCAACCGGGGCCCCGGCGGAAGCGCGGTACGCAAGCCAGTGCGCATCACCGCAATTTTACGACCGGAATGCGCGGCGAAGCGACTTAGATCACAAGCGCGGCTGTGTGCTCTCCGCTTGCTGGCGATCGCCGGTCGAGATGAAGTCCTCGATCAGCTCCACCACCTGGGTCGGCGCCTCGACCTGCGCGAAGTGGCCGACGTCGGGCAAGATTTCGAGCCTGGCGTCGGTACGGGCCTCGTGCGCGGCGTACGCGTGATCGACGGGAATGATGGCGTCCCGCTCCCCCCAGATCGCCATGACCGGCAAGTCCTCGCGCAGCCGCAGCCTGCTCAGGGCGCTGACCGCCTGGCCCCGGTAATCGACCACCGATCGCAGCGTCCGCAGGAAGGACTGCCGCGTCTCACCATCGGACAGCGACGAGTAGGCGCTCCACATCTCTGCCCCACGGGGTGAGTGGATGCCGGCGCTTCTCAACCACGACCTGAGCTTGTTGCCGACGGTCAGGACGGGCTTCGGCGCAATGACCGGCAACACCAGCTCCGCGCCGGGCGCCGAGAGCAGCCGCAGAACCCACCCGACGTCGGGGCCCAGACCGCCGCTGCTGATCAGGATCAACCGCTTGGCGTAGTCGGGGTGCTGATAGACGAACTGCATCGCGACCCCGCCGCCGAGCGACTGACCGACCAGGGTGGCTTGGCTGACGCCGAGCTCGTCGAGCAGGTCACGGAGCCAGACCGCGAAGGCGCCCAGCGAATAGTCCGTGCGGGGCTTCGCCGACTCCCCGTGGCCGAGCAGGTCGGGGGCGATGACCCGGAACTTCTTCGACAACGGCGGGATCACCGCCCGCCAGGTCTCCGAGCTGCCGGCCATGCCGTGGATGAGCAGGAGCACCTCACCGTCGCCCTCGTCGCGGTAAGCGACGCGATCGCCGTGCAGCTCCAGATACTTCAACTCGTTCATTGCCCGGGGATACCCGCTCTCGGCCCGATTAGGGCCCCGATCGGACGAATCGTGACGGAAAACGCTTCCGGGCCCCACAGTGCCGGAGGCCTCAGCGATGATTTAGTCCATGACCGAACCGGTTGCGGCCCGCGTGGCCGTCTACCTCGACTTCGACAACATCGTGATCTCCCGATACGACCAGGTCCACGGCCGGAACTCGTTCCAGCGTGACAAAGCCAAGGGGCTCGAGCAGTATTCCGAGCGGCTGGACCGGGCCACCGTCGATGTCGGCGCGATCCTCGACTTCGCGTCGTCGTTCGGGACGCTGGTGCTCACCCGCGCCTACGCGGACTGGTCGGCGGATATCAACGCCGGGTACCGCGGGCAGCTGGTGGCCCGCGCGGTCGACCTGGTCCAGTTGTTCCCCGCCGCGGCCTACGGCAAGAACGGCGCCGATATCCGGCTGGCCGTGGACGCCGTCGAGGACATGTTCCGCCTGCCCGACCTCACCCACGTGGTGGTCGTGGCCGGCGACTCCGACTACATCCCGTTGGCCCAGCGCTGCAAGAGGCTCGGCCGCTACGTGGTGGGTATCGGGGTCGCCGGCGCCTCGAGCCGGGCGCTGGCGGCGGCCTGCGACGAGTTCGTCATCTACGACTCGCTGCCGGGGGTGCCGGCGCTCGAACCGCAGCCCGCGGGCGCCGAGTCCGAGGCGAAGCCGTCCAAGCAACGGGCCGGGCGCGCGAAGCCGCCGCAGGCCGACGAGCCGGAGCCACCCGATCCGCAGGCCGCCGCCACCGCGCTGCTGACGCGCGCGCTGCAGATCGGCCTGGAAAAGGACGACGTCGACTGGCTGCACAACTCGGCGGTGAAGGCACAGATGAAGCGGATGGACCCGTCGTTCAGCGAAAGATCTTTGGGATTCCGGTCTTTCAGCGATTTCCTGCGTTCTCGGTCGGACGTCGTCGAGTTGGACGAGACATCGACGACACGGATGGTGCGGCTTCGTGCCCCAGAGTGAAACCCACTCGAGGCCACGCTGGCTCACCCGCAACGTGCGGGTGCTCTCCGGGGTCTCGTTCCTGCAGGACACCGCCAGTGAGCTGTTGTATCCGCTGTTGCCGATCTACCTGACGGCGGTACTGGGTGCGCCGCCGTCGGTGGTGGGGGCCGTCGAGGGCGCGGCCGAGGGCGCCGCCTCGCTGACAAAACTCGCGTCGGGCCCGCTCGGCGACAGGTTCGCGCGGCGCCCGTTGATTGCCACCGGGTACGGGATGGCGGCGCTGGGCAAGGTGATCATCGCCATCGCCGCGGCGTGGCCGGGCGTGCTCGCGGGTCGCGTCGTCGACCGGCTCGGTAAGGGCGTGCGCGGCGCGCCGCGGGACGCGCTACTGGTCGACGATGTCGACGACGCTTTGCGCGGCCGGGTTTTCGGCTTCCACCGCGCAATGGACACCTTCGGTGCCGTCTTCGGTCCGCTGCTCGGGCTGGTGGGTTACGAACTGCTCGACCACCGAATCGCACCGTTGCTGTATGTCGCCATCGTGCCCGCCGTCCTGTCCGTGGCGCTCGTCTTCGGTGTACGCGAGCGCGGCCGTCGCGCCCCGCGAACGCAGCGGCAATCGATGTGGGCCGGCGTGCGCTCATTGCCGCGGCCGTATTGGCGGGTGACCGCACTGCTCGTGCTGTTCAGCGTGGCGAATTTTCCCGACGCCCTGCTGTTGTTGCGGCTCAACGAGATTGGCTTCTCAGTGGTCGGGGTGATCCTGGCATACGTCGGCTACAACGCGGTGTACGCCCTGGCCAGCTATCCCGCCGGAGCGCTCGCCGACCGCATCGGCAGGCCGGCGTTGTTCGGCCTGGGTCTGGCGTTCTTCGCGGTCGGCTACATCGGGCTGGGGCTGACCACCGACATCGTGACGGCGTGGTTGCTGCTCGGCGCCTACGGACTGTTCACGGGGTGCACCGACGGCGTGGGCAAGGCCTGGATTTCGGGTCTCGTCGACCCGGGGCACCAGGCCAGCGCGCAGGGCGTGTTCCAGGGCCTGATCGGACTGGCCGTCCTGGCGGCGGGACTATGGGCCGGCCTCCTGTGGGGCGCGAACGGTCAACTGCCGCTGCTCATTTCGGGAGTCATCGGGGGGGTGTTCGCGGTCGTGCTGATTGGCGGCCAACTGGTCCGCGGGATGAGACCCGGTTAGGTCTCGAACCGCACGGCCACACACGACCTCCAACTTGTATGGCCCGTTGGGCCGAGAAGCTGCAATATCGTTGACACTCAACCGGCACGGCCATACATTGTGTGAAAGTTGTCGCGAGCGGACCGCTCGCGCGGCCTCGAGGAGACCGTCATGACCGTCGGTACCGCTCCCACAAGCGTTTTCGATGCCGATCTGCCGACGCTGGCCTACGACGCCGAAGAAACCCCCGCCGACGTCTATCCCCGCCTGCAGGCGGCGCAACGCCAGGCTCCCGTCGCCATGGGGCCGCACGGACCCGAAGTCCTCTCCTACCACCTCGTCCGCTCCGTTCTTCGCGACGCCCGGTTCCACATCCCGCCGGGGATCAACCTGCTCGCCCAGGGCGTCACGTCGGGACCCTTGTGGGACAAGGTGATCAACAGCCTGCTGTGCCTGGAAGGCGACGCGCACCACCGGCTGCGCAGCCTGACGTCCAAGGCGTTCACTCCCCGCGCGACC
>NZ_LZKF01000037.1:0-9952 GCF_001672665.1 Mycobacterium sp. E2238
GGCACTCGCAGGCCCGAGGGTGTGGCGATGGTCGAAGAGCTTGCCGCGCAAGCCAGTTCGCTTGCGGGCCGGCCGGTGGAGGTCGCGTTCGTCGACGTGCTGGGCCCCACCCCCAGCGAGGTGCTGTCGCGGGCGAGGGCGACCGGCCGGCCCGCAAGCGAACTGGCTTGCGCGGCAAGCTCTTCGACCATCGCCACACCCTCGGGCCTGCGAGTGCCGTGCGCGACCATGATCAGCGCCATGGGGAATCCGCCCGCTGCTCGGTCGCGAGCCGGTATCCACGCTTGACCACCGTCGCGATGATGTTCTTGTCTCCCAGAGCCGTTCGCAGCCGCAGCACGGCCGTGTCGACGGCGTGCGGGTCGTTGCTGTTGCCGGGCAGCGCGCGTAGCAGGTCACCGCGGGCGACGACGTCGCCGGGGCGTTTCGCCAGCGCGCGCAATATCCCCATGCCGGACGGGGACAGCACCTTGATCGAGCCGTCCACCAGCACACACGTGCCCCGAATATCGAGCGTGTGGCCGGCGGCGTCCACCGTGCACGAGCCGAGCAACGGTAGCTCTTCGGCGATATGACGGGCCAAGGCGCCCAAACGCATTCGTTCCGGCGATGACGTCGGCACGCCTTTGCGGATCAACGGCTTGGAGGTGACCGGGCCGACGCACATCGCGTGCACGTCGCTGCGCAGGGCGCCCAGCACCTGGTCTTCGATGTCCAGCTCACGGCTGCGCTCCAGCACCGCCGCGGCCGCGGGCGCCGACGTGAAGGTGACCGCGTCGAACTGCCGTCCCGCGACCCCGGTCACCAGCTGATCGAACGTGCCGCCCAACGGCGTTGGCTTCCACCGGTACACCCGGACGGGCACCACCTCGGCACCCGCCAGGCGCAAGCCACCGAGGAATTCCGGGAAGGGATCCCACGCGTCGGCGGCGCCGTGCAACTGGACCGCAACCCGCAGTCCGGCCACCCCCGAGTTGAGCAGGTATTCCAGCACCTCCTGCGAGGACTCGGAGTCCGGCGACCACTCCTCGTGCAGGCCGGCGGCGCGCAGCGCGCCGGTCGCCTTCGGTCCGCGCGAGACGACCCGGGCCGACGACAGCGCGGCGATGAGCTGGTTCACCAGCCCCCATCCCTCGGCCGCGGCGAGCCAGCCGCGGAACCCGATGCCGGTGTGAGCGACCAGGATGTCGGGCGGATCGGCGATCAATGCCTCGGTGTTACGGTGCAGTTCGTCGTCGTCGGGCAGCGCGATCATGTTGATTGCGGGTGCGCTGCACACCTCGGCGCCCTGTCGGCTGAGCAGCGCGCACAGCTCCTCGGAGCGCCGAGCGGAGGTCACCGCGATGCGATAACCCGTCAGCGGCGGGGAGTCGGGCCGGGCCATATCACCTGTGTATGCCTGTCAGATTTCCGTTGCGTTACCCGGCAATTGCTTGCGCATTGCCCACAGTGAGGGCGCCCTCACACGCGTGCCAGCGCGTCTGCCGTCTCACCGTCCGCCGCCTCGGCGGGCAGCGCCGGCCGCCGTACGTACACCGTCCACGTGATGATCGCCGCCACGACGTAGGAGGCGAGGAACGCCACATATGCCGACGTCTCCGTCCCGGTGGCCAGGTAGGACTGGCGCAGCGCGAGGTTGATGCCCACGCCGCCGAGTGCGCCCACCGCGGAGCAGACGCCGATCAACGATCCGGACTTGGCGCGCGCCCAGTGGCGCCGCTCCTGCTCGCCCATCTGGAGGGCGCGGCTGCGCGCCTCATAGACCGAGGGGATCAGCTTGAACACCGATCCGTTGCCCATCCCGGACAGGATGAACAGCACCATGAAGCCGACGACGTAGCCGATCATGCTGGTCGAGCGCGCCCCGGCATTGTGGTCGTCGAAAGTGCTGATGATGACGAGCAATCCGGCGCCCAGGGTCATCCCGGCGAGCACGCCGAGCGTGACCCTGCTGCCGCCCTTGCGGTCGGCCAGCCGGCCACCGTAGATGCGCGCCAGCGAGCCGAGCAGCGGTCCGACGAAGGCCACCTGCGCGGCGTGCAGCGCCGCGTGCTTGGCGCTTTCGCCGTTGGCCAGGAAGTTGACCTGCATCACCTGACCGAAGGCGAACGAGAACCCGATCCAGGAGCCGAAGGTGCAGATGTAGAGCAGGGAGATCACGTAGGTGTCGCGCTCGGCCAGGATCGAGCGCATCGTGTTCAGCTGCGTGCCGTGACCGACGTTGTCCATGAACAGCACGGCCGCGATTCCCACGATCGCCAGCACCACCAGGTACACCGCGCAGACCCAGTACGGCGCCTCGTGTCCGGCCGTGGCGAGCACCAGCAGGCCGACCAGCTGGATCACCGCCACCCCGAGGTTCCCCACGCCGGCGTTGACGGCCAGCGCCGAGCCCTTGAGCCGCTGAGGATAAAAGGCGTTCACGTTGGCCAGCGAAGCCGCGTAGTTGCCGCCGCCCAGCCCGGTCAGCGCGGCGCACACCACGAAAGGCCACAGCGGCAATCCGGGGTTGGCGAGCAGCACGATGGTGCCGGCCGTCGGGATCAGCAGCACGAACGCCGAGAAGGCGGTCCAGTTGCGACCACCGAAGGCTGCAATGCCCAGGGTGTAGGGAATCCGGGCCAGGCCGCCGACCAGGGTGGCGACGGCGCCCAGCAGCAGCTTGTCGCCGGCGGAGAAGCCGTAGACGTGCGCGGGCATGAACAGCGCCATGACGGGCCACAGCGTCCAGATCGAGAAGGCGACGTGGTCGCCCGCGATGGTGCACAACAGATTGCGGCGCGCGATCTTCTTGTTGCCGGCCTCCCAGGCCGCCGTGTCTTCTGGATTCCAGTCCGCGATGTGGTGATTGCGGGCCATCCGAGTGTCGCCTTTCGTCACGGGGCGGTGCTCACTTCCGGCCGACTGTCGTTGAATCCGGTTGTGCGCCTTGGGATGGCGAGAGCAGGCCGACCGGAGCCGTGTCGATGACACTGCGCGAGGTGGCGTGCATAAGATTCCCTCTCGTCAGGCCCCATTCAGCCGCACAACGGGAAGAAGAGTGGGCGCCCCGAATGAAGAGGGATGCCCCGCCGTGCATTTCGATGCTCACATTCGAGACACGGTTGGGTCAACTCAATCCGGCCCGAATCGGCTGTAAGTTGATTACCAGTTGTCTGGTAAAACCCTGTAGGCCGCAAACACCGAAATGGCCGCCCGTTTCAAGTGATTCGGGCCGATCCCGCGATTCTATGTGAGCTGGAATACATTCCGGCTAGGAAAACGGCAAGACCGCGACGCCGGACTGAGGCTGGGCGCCCACCAGAACCCTCGGGCGTGACCAGTGCAGGCGCACCGACTGTCCGGGGCGCACCTGGGCGATTTTGTCGATGTCCTCGTCGACCACCACGCCCACCACCGGGTAGCCGCCGGTTACCGGGTGGTCGGGCCCGAGGATTACCGGTAAACCGTTGGGCGGCACCTGAATCGCGCCGCGGGTGGTGCCCTCGCTGGGCAGCTGGCGGTCCGGGTAGCGGTACTGCAGGGGGCGGCCGACCAACCGCATTCCCACGCGATCGCTGCGATCGGATGCCACCCAATCGTTGTGCACCAGGACATCGGGGTCGACGAACCAATCGTCGCGCGGCCCGGGCACCACCGCCAGCTCGACCGTGTTGCCGGTGATCGCCGCCACCGGCGCCTGATCGAGTTCGGGGTAGTCGGGGGTGTGCTGGCCGACCGGGAGCTGATCGCCCGCCCGCAGCGGCGACGGGCCGATGGCCGACATCACGTCGTAACTGCGCGAGCCGAGCACGGGCTCCACGGCGAACCCGCCCCGCACCGCCAGGTACGTCCGCAGCCCGGCGCGGGGAGTGCCCAGGGTGATCGTTTGGCCATCGCGAACGTGCTGAATACTGTTGGTGCCGAACTCAATTCCGTTGACGGTCGGGTTGGCGTCGGCTCCCGTCACGGCGATGTCGATGTCGCCGCCCCGGACCCTTGCCGCGAAACCGCCGAACGTCACCTCGACGGTCGCGCGGTCATCGGGGTTGGCCACCAGGCGGTTGGCCAACTGGTGTGCGCGACGGTCGGCGGCCCCGGACCGGCTCACGCCGAGGTGGGCGAGTCCGGGCCGGCCCAGGTCCTGGACGACGGCGAGCGGTCCGGTGCGAAGAACCTCCAGGGTGCTCACGGCGATCTCCTTAACTCAGACGGCCCGGAACTGAACCCACATGCCCTGCGTCAGCAGCGCCGGCTCGGGCCGTTCGAGGTCCCACAGGACCGCGTCGGTGCGGCCGATCAGTTGCCAGCCGCCGGGCGACTGGCGCGGGTATATCGCGCTGAATTCACCGGCGAGGCCGACCGAGCCGGCGGGCACCGAGGTGCGTGGCTCGCCACGGCGCGGCACCCTAAGGCGGGCGTCACCGTCGACCAGGTACGCGAAACCCGGGGCGAACCCGCTGAATCCGACCCGCCACAGCGAACCGGTGTGTGCGTCGATCACCTGCGGGATGGTCAGCCCGGTGTGGCCGGCGACCTCCGCGAGGTCCGGGCCGTCGTAGACGACGTCGATGACCACATCGGCACGGCGATCCGGCGCGGCGAGCTCCTCGGCGGTGACGCGCATCTTGCGCAGCCGCTGGCGGATCACCCCTTGGCGGCGGGGACCGTCCAGCTTCACCAGAACCGTGCGGGCGGCCGGGACGACGTCGACGACGCCGGGCAACGCCTCGGCGCGCAAATGCGCCGCCCACGCCAATACCTCGGCGGTGCTGCCGCATTGCAGCATCAGCGCGTTGTCGCCGAAGTCCAGAACCGTGTTGCCGACCAGCTCCGTCGGCAGGCCCTTGGACACGTTGTCGGTAAGGTCCGTCACGCTCATTACTCGACGGTAACCTCCCCATCGCCGACCGGGCGAGGGGCGAGCGACGGATTTTCGAACACTGCCAGAGCTGCCTTAGCAAACACTCAAACGCCGCTGGCGCGCACGCGATCTAACCGAGGATTTTGCCCAGTTGCGGGGGGAGTTGGTCGGCGACCAAGGGGTAGCTCAGCGGCGAGGAAAAGGCGATCGCGCCGGCCTGCTCCTTGGTGGTGAAGATGTGCCGGTTCTGCGCGGTGGCCTGGGAGGCCGCCACGTCGGGGTCGGCGAGCAATGCCTTTTGGTCGTCGGGGTTCTCGGTTGTCCAGATGACCACATCGGCGGAATCGAGCACCGCCCTGACGTGATCGCGCGGGATGACGGCGCGGTGGTCGGTGCCGAACGGTTTGATGCTGTCGGCGATCACCAGCCCCATCTGGTTCAGGAAGTCGGTGCGCCAGCCGGCCATGGTCGCGACGACGGTGCCCTGCCAGAGCGTGCCCTGCATCAGCAACGCCTTCTTGCCGGTCCAGGCCGGGTGTTCCTTGGCGACGGCGGTGAATTTCTGGTCTACGGCGGCGATCAGCGACTTCATCTGGTCGGCCTGGAAGACCGCCTGGCCGATGGCGGTGGCCTGCTCCTTCCACGGTTCGAAGAAGGCGTCGCCGTCCGACTGCGGCAGGGTCGGTGCGATCGCGGAGAGCTTCTGATAGGTGTCGGCGTCCACGCCCGCGTTGGTGGCCACGATCAAATCCGGTTTGAGGCCCGCGATCTGGTCGACCGGAATCCCGTTGTCGAGGTTCAGCACCACCGGCTGCGCCCCGCCGAGCCTGGGCTGGGCCCACGGCCACACCGCGAACGGCTGGTCACCGAACCAGTTGGTCACCGCGATCGGCACCACGCCGACCGCGAGCAGGTCGTCCTGCTCGGTATAGCCGGCACTGACCACGCGCTTGGGGGGTTCCTTGACCACGGTCTGCCCGAACAGGTGGTTGATGGTCACCGATTTGCCGCCGGAGGCATCGGACGACGGTTTGCCCGACGAGCACGCCGCCGGGGCCCCGGCGGCCGCGGCGACCGTCGCAGCCCCTGCGAGCTGCAAGAATCCCCGTCGATTCCAACCCTGACGCATCGCGTGAGATTATCGCGTTCCCTGCCCGCCGGGGCATCGCCGCGCGGTTGCGCGCTCAGCCCAGCGGCATGCCGGCGTCCAGGAAGTCCAGCGCCCGATAGATGGTTTCGGCCGTTTTCGGCGCGCTGTCGAACGCCGCCATCATGGCCCCGACCATCGCGCCGACGTACACGCGGACCTCGAAATCGGTTGCGTCACGGCCGATCCGGCGACCGATGGCCTCCGCCATGACGTTCACGGTGCGGTAGTACTCGTCGTAGAGGGCGGCCTTGAGCTCGGGTATCGAGAAGATCAGCCGCTGACGGGTGTTCTCGAACTCCAATTGCTCGGGCGATAGACCGGCCATCGTCGTGGCGTAGGCGCGGCGGATGGCTTGGCTCGGCGACAGCTCCGGCGGCTGGGCTTCGAACGCGGCAAGGATCAGCGGATCGAGGTCGTCGGCCAGCAGCAGCGACTCCTTGGATCCGAAGTACCGGAAGAACGTGCTGGGTGACACATCCGCGGCGTCGGCGATCTGTTCGACGGTGGTGGCGCCGTAGCCGTTCGCGTCGAACAACCGCAACGCCTCGCGGCGGAGGGCATGGCGGGTCTTGATCTTCTTGCGTTCCCGCAGCCCGAGGGGCTGGTCAGTCGCCTGCATGGGGCGATTCTCCCGCATTTCGGGTGCGAAAAGGTCCGACAAAGTTGTTACAGCGGCCCAGGGGCCGTTGCGAGATCCACGTATCTCCGGCGTAACTGTGGCCACGCGGCCCGGTAACAGTCCTTTCCTAACGTCGGGGCGTGACTACCACGACCTCTGAAGATCAGATCGCCCCGGTCCTGGCGCCCGCGCCTCCTCGCCCGCGCCACCGGGGCGGGCACTGGATCGACGACTGGCGGCCCGAAGACCCCGCGTTCTGGGAGACGACCGGCAAGCCGATCGCCCGCCGCAACCTGATCTTCTCGATCTTCGCTGAGCACGTCGGATTCAGCGTGTGGATGCTGTGGAGCATCGTGGTGGTCCAGATGACCGCGGGACCCCACGGGCATCCGTCCGCGTCCGGCTGGGCGCTGACGGCCAGCCAGGCGCTGTGCCTGGTCGCCGTCCCGAGCGGGGTCGGCGCCTTCCTGCGCCTGCCGTACACCTTCGCGGTCCCGCTCTTCGGCGGTCGCAACTGGACGACGATCTCGGCCGCGTTGTTGCTGATCCCGTGCGTGCTGCTGGCCTGGGCGGTCAGCCATCCCGGCCTCTCGTTCGGCGTCCTGGTGGCGGTCGCCGCGACCGCAGGCTTCGGTGGCGGCAACTTCGCCTCGTCGATGGCCAACATCTCGTTCTTCTACCCGGAGAAGGACAAGGGCTGGGCGCTGGGCCTCAACGCGGCCGGCGGCAACATCGGCGTCGCGGTGGTGCAGAAGATCATCCCGCCCATCGTCGTCGCCGGCGGCGGGGTGGCGCTGGCGCGCGCCGGCCTGTTCTACGTGCCGCTGGCCGTGGCGGCCGCGGTGTGCGCGTTTCTCTTCATGAACAACCTGTCCGAGGCGAAGGCGGACGTGCGGCCGGTCTGGCAGTCGCTGCGGCATCCCGACACCTGGGTCATGTCGCTGCTCTACATCGGCACGTTCGGCTCGTTCATCGGCTACTCGGCGGCCTTCCCGACCCTGCTCAAGACGGTGTTCGGTCGGGGTGACATCGCTTTGACCTGGGCATTCCTCGGTGCGGCGATCGGCTCGGTCATCCGGCCCCTCGGCGGCAGACTCGCCGACCGGATCGGCGGCGCGCGGATCACCGCGGTCAGCTTCGTCATGCTCGCCGCGGGCGCCACGGCGGCGCTGTGGTCGGTCAACGCCAAGAATCTGCCGCTGTTCTTCGCCAGCTTCATGTTCTTGTTCGTCGCGACCGGCATCGGCAACGGTTCGACCTACCGGATGATCTCGAGGATCTTCGCGATCAAGGGGCAGCTCGCCGGCGGCGATCCCGACACCATGGCGCACATGCGGCGCCAGGCCGCCGGCGCCCTGGGCGTGATCTCGTCGATCGGCGCCTTCGGCGGTTTCGTCGTGCCGCTGGCGTACGCCTGGTCGAAATCACACTTCGGCAGCATCGAACCCGCGCTGCGGTTCTACGTGGGCTTCTTCCTGGCCCTGCTGGTGGTCACCTGGTACTGCTACCTGCGAAAGGGCAACGCCTACCACGCGCTGGCACGGGCCGGGGTGTAACCCGCCCTTCAGCTCGACGGCTTCTGCTTACCGCCGTAACCCTCCCAGGGGCTGTAGTCGGCGATCAGTTCCTCCTGCGGAGGTCGCTGGTCAACCGGCACATGCTGCAGGTTGATCCGGATCCGATACCAGATCGAACTCGGGCCCCGCATGCCGTCGACCAGGACGTCGACCGGTTGCAACAGGCGAGACGCGTCCGGGTGGCGGTCGCGCCAGGTGTCCAGCGCGGCCAGCGCCTCGTCCTTGGTCTTGGTGCGGGCGATCTCGATAAGCGGCATCACCGACCGGCGCCGGCCGTCGGACGTGCCCGATCCCTTCGGCGCGCGCTCGGGGGGACCCATCTCCTCGGCCAGCACCAGCAGCCGGTCGAGCTCGCCGACCGCGTCGTCCATCCCCGCCCACGGGTCACCCATCGCGGCGAACCGGCCGGGCACGGTGTCGATGGTGAATTCCTCGGGAAGGCGCTCGGTGACTTCGTCCCACAGCAGCGGCGTCGACACCCGGGCGTCCGGAGTCGCCCGCACCGAGTACGCCGACGCGACCGTGCGGTCCTTGGCGTTCTGGTTGAAGTCGACGAACACCCCTTCGCGTTCTTCCTTCCACCACCGGCTGGTCGCCGCGTCGGGCGCCCGCCGCTCGACCTCGCGGGCCACGGTCTGGGCGGCCAGCCGCACCTGCCGGAATTCCCAGCGGGGGGCGATCCGCGCGTAGATGTGAAAACCGCGGCTCCCGGAAGTCTTCGGCCACGCGGTCAGGCCGTAGTCCTCCAGCACCTCGCGGGCCACCAGCGCGACGTCGACGATCCGCCGCCAGGGGACCCCGGGCATCGGATCCAGGTCGACCCGCAGTTCGTCGGGATGGTCGAGGTCGTCGGCCAGCACCGGGTGCGGGTTGAGGTCGACGCAGCCCAAGTTGACCGCCCATGCCAGGCCGGCGGCGTCGTGGATGACGGCCTCGGCGGCCGAAGTGCCCCGCGCGTAGCGCAATTCGGCGACGTCCACCCAGTCGGGCCGATTCTTCGGCGCGCGCTTCTGAAACACCGCTTCCTCGGAAATCCCCTTGACGAAGCGCTTGAGGATCATCGGCCGGCCGGCAACGCCGCGCAGCGCCCCCTCGGCCACAGACAGGTAGTAGCGGACCAGGTCGAGTTTGGTGTGCGGCCCCGCGCCGCCGTGGGCTTCGAACACCACCTTGTCCGGGTGGGTGATCGTGACCTGACGCCCGGCCACCTCGAGCGAAACCGGACCCATGTTCATCATCGTAAGTCGGTGGGTACTTACCCCTCGGAATGCGACGGACGTCACATAGGGTGGATGGATGCCTAATCTGATTGGCCTGCCCGGGCAGGCGGTTGCCAAGGTTCAGCAGTACCTGGAACGTGGCTCGGCTGAATTGCACTACGTGCGCAAGATCTTCGAGGCGGGCGCCTTCCGGCTGGAACCGCCGCAGAACTACGCCGCGATGGCGAACGACATCTACAAGTGGGGCGAGTTCGGCATGCTGCCGTCGCTGAACGCCCGACGCCACCCCGACCGCGCGGCGTGCATCGACGAAGACGGCGAGTTCTCCTTCAAGGAGCTCGACGACGCGGCCCACGCGGTGGCCAACGGCCTGCTCGAGATGGGCGTCAAGGGCGGCGACGGGGTCGCGATCCTCGCGCGCAACACCCGTTGGTTCCTCATCGCGTACTTCGGCGCCGCCCGGGTCGGCGCCCGCATCATCCTGCTCAACAGCGAGTTCTCCGGCCCGCAAATCAAAGAGGTGGCCGAACGCGAGGGCGCCAA
>NZ_LZKF01000038.1:0-12772 GCF_001672665.1 Mycobacterium sp. E2238
AGCACGAGCTGGCGGTGCAGCGTGCCCGCCGAGCGCAGGGCGACGTCGATTTCCGCGGTGTCGCGCCACACGCCCGGTGTACGAACGGTGTCGCCGCGCCCGATGTCCCGCCGGTCCACGCCCCGCAGGTTCAGCGCGACCCTGGACACCGGGCCCGCCGCGGCCTGATCCCGGCCCAGCGTTTGCAGCCCGCGCACGGTGACACGCCGCCCGGCGAGCTCCAGCTCGTCGCCCACCCGCACGGTGCCCGCCGCCAGGGTGCCGGTCACCACCGTGCCCGCGCCCCGGACGGTGAAGCTCCGGTCGACCCATAGCCGCACGTCGGCGTCTGGGTCCGGGGCCGGCAGCCGGTCGGTCAGTGCCAGCAGCTCCGCGCGCACCCGCTCGAGGTCGGTGCCGATCGCGACGGCGGCCCCCGCGAGCGAGGTGGCGGCGAACCGTTCTCGCGCCTGCTCGATCGCCGGGCCGGGGTCGGCGAGGTCGGCCTTGCTGATCACCAGCAGCCCGTGGCGGACACCGAGGGCGTCCAGCGCCGCGAGGTGTTCGTCGGACTGCGGCATCCAGCCCTCGGTCGCGGCGACCACGAACATCACGGCCGGGACCGGGCCCACCCCGGCGAGCATGTTGGCCACGAACCGTTCGTGGCCCGGCACGTCGACGAACGCCAGCCGGCGTCCGTTGAGCTCGGTCCACGCGAAGCCGAGATCGATGGTCAGGCCCCGGCGCCGCTCCTCGGCCAGCCGGTCCGGCCACATGCCGGTGAGCCGCTGCAGCAGGGTGGACTTGCCGTGGTCGACGTGCCCGGCGGTGGCTATGACGAACATGCGAGCACCGCCGCCGCCAGCCGCGCGTCGTCCTCGGGAGCGACCGTGCGCAGGTCGAGCAGGCACCGGCCCGCCTCGAGGCGGCCGACGACCGGCGGGCTGGCGGCGCGCAGCGCGGCGGCGTAGGACTCGGGCAGGCTCACCGCCGCGCTGGGCAGCCGGACGTCCGGCGCCCCACCGCCGCCGACGGCCGCGACGCAATCCACCGCCTCGGCGCCCGGCAGCGTGGCCGCGAGCGCCTCGGCGCGCGACCGCAGTTGCGCCACGTCGGCGACCAGCGCCTCGGCCACCGGGGTTGGCGGGCCGGTCAGGGTCGCCTCCAGAGCGGCGAGGGTGAGTTTGTCCACCCGCAGCGCGCGCGCCGCCGGGTGCCGGCGCAGCCGCTCGATCAGCTCGGCGGCGCCCAGCAGGAGGCCGGCCTGCGGGCCGCCGAGCAGCTTGTCGCCGCTCGCGGTGACCAGGTCGGCGCCATCGCGCAGGGTCGACGTGGCGTCGGGCTCGTCGGGCAGCAGCGGGTGCGGGCAGAGCAGGCCGGAGCCGATGTCGACCACCAGGGGCGCACCGAGTTTCGCCAACTCCGCCACGCCGACCGCCGAGGTGAACCCGGTGACGTGGAAGTTGGACGGATGGACCTTCAGGATGAAACCGGTCTGCGGCCCGATCGCCTCGGCGTAATCGCGCAGGCCGGTGCGGTTGGTGGTACCGACCTCGCGCAGCCGGGATCCGGCGGAGGCCAACAGCTCGGGGATGCGGAACCCGTCCCCGATCTCGACGAGCTCGCCGCGGCTGAGCACGATCTCCTTGCCCGGGGCGAGCGTCAGGGCCGTCAACAGCAGCGCGGCGGCGTTGTTGTTGACCACATGCACGGCGTCGGCGGTGGGCACCGCCCGGGCCAGCGCGGCCAGCGCCCCGCGGCCCCGGCGGCCGCGGCGGCCCGTCGCCAGGTCCAGCTCGACGTCCGTGGTCCCGGCCGCGGCGACCACCGCGTCGACGGCGGCCCGCGACAGCGGCGCCCGGCCCAGGTTGGTGTGCACCACCACGCCGGTGGCGTTGATGACCGGCCGCAGGCTCGACGCGGTGCTGGGCAGCGCGGCGACGGCGTGCTCGGCGACGCGCTCGGGTTCGATCTCCCCGGCGCGCGCCCGCTGCTGCGCGTCGGCGATCACGGACTTCACCAGATCGCGGCCCAGCACCCGCTGGGCCTCGACCAGGCGCGGATCGGCGAGCAGCGTGTCGGTACGCGGCACCCGCCGGCGCGGGTCGGTCATGTCGGGCTCGAAGAAGTATGGCGGAGGCGGACGGGAATCGAACCCGCCAGCGGCAGCGTCTGCCGTTCGACGGTTTTGAAGACCGCGCCGGTCACCAGACCGGACACGCCTCCTCGAACCATAGGGATAAGTATGGACGCGTGACGTATCGACTGACTCAGTACGCCCACGGTGGCGGGTGTGCGTGCAAGATCCCGCCCGGTGAGCTCGAGGATGTGGTCCGCGGGTTGGGGGCGAGCGCGCCGCGCGACCCGGCCGGCGAGTTGCTGGTCGGCCTGGACCACGGCGACGACGCGGCGGCGGTGCTTATCGAGGGGGGCGCGGCGCTGATCGCGACGACCGACTTCTTCACGCCCGTGGTGGACGACGCCTACGACTGGGGCCGCATCGCGGCCACCAACGCGCTGTCCGACGTCTACGCGATGGGCGGACGTCCGGTGGTGGCGGTGAACCTGCTGGGCTGGCCGCGTGACGTGCTGCCGTTCGAGCTGGCGGCCGAGACGCTGCGGGGCGGGCTGGACGTCTGCGGCCTGGCCGGCTGCCACCTCGCCGGCGGGCACAGCGTCGACGACCCGGAGCCGAAATACGGGCTGGCCGTCACCGGCCTGGCGGACCCGAACCGGTTGCTGCGCAACGATTCCGGTAGGCCCGGCACTCCGCTGTCACTGACCAAGCCGCTCGGCGTCGGGGTGCTCAACAGCAGGCACAAGGCGACCGGCGAGCGCTTCGAACAGGCGATCCGGGTGATGACAACGCTGAATGCCGACGCGGCCGCGGCGGCCCTGGCCGCCGGCATCGAATGCGCTACGGACGTAACGGGTTTCGGGCTGCTCGGGCACCTGCACAAGCTGGCGCGGGCCAGCGGCGTGACGGCGATGATCGACGCCGCGGCGGTGCCCTATCTGGACGGCGCGCGGGAGGCGCTGGCGGCCGGTTACGTCAGCGGCGGTACCCGGCGCAACCTCGACTGGGTCGCCCCGCACGCCGACCTGTCCGCGGTGAGCGCGGAGGAGGCGCTGCTGCTCGCGGACGCGCAGACCTCGGGCGGGCTGTTGATCGCGGGCGAGATCCCGGGCGCGCCGGTGATCGGGGAGCTGGTGCCCCGCGGCGAGCACACGATCGTGGTGCGCTGAGCGAGTGCGGTTTCGCCGGCGCGCACTAGGGTAAAGGCCATGGCTATGCGGAAGCTTTTCTTGGAATGGCCCGTCCTGCGCCAGCTGCGTTCAGGCGACAAGCTCGGCCGCGGGTCGGCCGTCACCTCGAAGCGGACGCGCGCCGTCACGCCCCGCACGACGACGGCCGACCGGGTGGTGCAGAGCATCTGTCCCTACTGTGCGGTCGGTTGCGGCCAGCGGGTCTACGTCAAGGACGAGCGGGTGGTCCAGATCGAGGGCGACCCGGACTCGCCGATTTCGCGGGGCCGCCTGTGCCCCAAGGGCGCCGCCAGCGAACAGCTGGTGAACTCGCCGGGCCGGCAGCTGCAGGTGCTCTATCGTCCGCCGCGGGCGACCGAATGGCAGCCCCTCGAGCTGGACACCGCGATCGACATGATCGCCGACCGGTTCGTCGAATCCCGCCGCCACACCTGGCAGGACATCGACAAGAAGGGCAACCTGCTGCGCCGCACCATGGGCATCGCCGCGCTCGGCGGGGCGACCCTGGACAACGAAGAGAACTACCTCATCAAAAAGCTCTTCACCGCCGCGGGTGCCATTCAGATCGAGAACCAAGCCCGGATTTGACACTCCGCCACGGTTCCCGGTCTGGGAGCCTCCTTCGGGCGCGGCGGCGCCACCCAAACACTGCAGGACATGGCCAACGCCGATTGCATTGTCATCCAGGGCTCGAACATGGCCGAGTGCCACCCGGTCGGGTTCCAGTGGGTCGAGGAGGCCCGCGCCCGCGGCGCTCGGGTGATCCACGTCGACCCGCGCTTCACCCGCACCTCGGCGGTGTCCGACAAGCACATCCCGATCCGGGCCGGTTCGGACGTGGTGCTGCTTGGCGCGCTGATCAACCACATCCTGAGCAACGATCTGTGGTTCTCCGAGTATGTGGTCGCCTACACCAACGCCGCCACTTTGATCAACGAAAAGTTCAGGGACACCGAGGATCTGAACGGCTTGTTCTCGGGGTTCGACCCGGAGACCGGGCAGTACGACACGTCGACGTGGGCGTACGACGAAGAGGGGAACGGCCAGATCGAGTCCGCCGGCGGCGGCCACACGCACGGCGCCACCGCCGCGCAGAGCGGGGCGGGGCAGGAGCACGGCAGCGGCGGGCCCCCGCTCGCCCATGCCCGCGTCAAACGCGATGAGACCCTGCAGCACCCGCGCACGGTGTTCCAGATCCTCAAGCGCCACTACAGCCGCTACACCCCGGAGATGGTGAAAGACGTGTGCGGCATCAGCCGCGAGGACTTCGACTACCTGGCCCGCTCCATCGTCGAGAACTCGGGCCGCGAGCGCACCACTTGCTTCGCCTACGCCGTCGGATGGACGCAGCACACCCTGGGCGCCCAATTCATCCGCACCGCAACCATTTTGCAGCTCCTGCTGGGCAACGTCGGCCGTCCGGGCAGCGGCATCATGGCGCTGCGCGGCCACGCCACCATCCAGGGCTCGACCGACATCCCGACGCTGTTCAACCTGCTGCCCGGCTACCTGGCGATGCCCAAGGCGGGCACGCACGACACCCTGGCGGACTATCTCGACGCGGTGGGGTCGAAGAAGCAGAAGGGCTTCTGGGCCAACTCCGACGCCTATGCGATCAGCCTGCTCAAGGCGTGGTGGGGTGAGGCGGCCACCGAGGACAACGACTGGGCCTACGACTACCTGCCGCGGCTGTCCGGCCCGCACGGCACGTACCAGACCGTCATGGGCATGCTGGCCGACGAGGTCGAGGGCTACTTCCTGCTGGGGCAGAACCCGGCGGTCGGGTCAGCGCACGGCCGGATGCAGCGCATGGGCATGTCCCACCTCAAATGGCTGGTGGTGCGCGACCTCAACCTGATCGAGTCCGCCACCTGGTGGAAGGACGGGCCCGAAATCGCTTCGGGCGAACTCAAAACGGAGGACATCGAGACCGAGGTGTTCTTCTTGCCCGCCGCCACGCACGTGGAGAAGGCGGGATCGTTCACCCAGACCCAGCGCCTGGTGCAGTGGCGGCACAAGGCCGTCGAGCCGCCGGGCCAGTGCCAGAGCGAGTTGCAGTTCTTCTTCGAACTCGGCAAGCGGATCAGGCAGCGGTTGGCCGGGTCGACCGATGAGCGCGACCGTCCGCTGCTGGACCTGACGTGGGACTACCCGACCGACGAGCACGGCGAGCCCGACGGCGAAGCCGTGCTGGCCGAAATCAACGGGTATCACACCGCGGACCGCGCCCCGCTGTCCTCCTACACCGAGCTGCGCGCCGACGGGTCGACCGCCGCCGGTTGCTGGATCTACACCGGCGTGTACGCGAACGCCACCAACCAGGCCGCACGGCGCGTCCCGCACGGCGGTGAGTCGCCGAGCCAGCACGAGTGGGGCTGGGCCTGGCCGGCCGACCGGAGGATTCTCTACAACCGCGCGTCGGCCGACCCGGACGGCAACCCGTGGAGCGAACGCAAGCGGTACGTGTGGTGGGACGCCGAACAGCAACGGTGGGTCGGCTACGACGTGCCCGACTTCGTCGCCGACCGGGCGCCGGGGAGCCGGCCCGACCCGGACGTCGGCGGTCCCGACGCGCTCGCCGGCGACGACCCCTTCGTCATGCAGGCCGACGGCAAGGGCTGGCTGTTCGCGCCGAAGGGTCTCGTCGACGGCCCGTTGCCCACGCACTACGAACCACAGGAATCCCCGGTCGCCAACGCGCTCTATCCGCAGCAGCGAAACCCCGGCCGAATCACCTTCCCGCGCAAGGACAATCTGAGCGCGCCGAGCGCCGGGGAGCCCGGGGCCGACGTGTACCCGTACGTGTTCACCACCTACCGGCTCACCGAGCATCACACCGCCGGGGGGATGAGCCGCTGGCTGCCCTACCTGTCGGAGCTGCAACCGGAGATGTTCTGCGAGGTGTCCCCGGAGTTGGCCGCCGAACGGGGACTCGAGCCGTACGGGTGGGCCACCATCGTATCGCCGCGCGCGGCGATCGAAGCCCGGGTGCTGGTCACCAAACGTGTTGCCCCGCTTGTGATCAACGGCCACACGGTGCACCAGATCGGCCTGCCGTACCACTGGGGTGTGGGCAGCGACGCGGTGGTCAGCGGGGACGCGGCCAACGACCTGCTCGGCGTGACACTCGACCCCAACGTGCAGATCCAGGAGTCGAAGGCCGGCTCGTGCGACATCCGCCCGGGCCGCCGGCCCCACGGCGAGGACCTGCTGCGCCTTATCGCCGAGTATCAGTCCCGCTCCGGGGCCACCACCGAAACCGGCAACGTGCGGATCAGCGACGGCGTCTGGGAAGGGGGAACAGATGGGTCAGCTGAGCGGACCGACCGACCCGACGAGTGACGCCGGCTGGGTCGAACCCAAGCCGCGCAAGGGATTCTTCACCGACACCTCGATCTGCATCGGCTGCAAGGCCTGCGAGGTCGCGTGCAAGGAATGGAACCGCAACCCCCGCGACGGCGACCTGGAGCTGCTGGGTTCGTCCTATGACAACACCGGCGCGCTGGGTGCCAGCACCTGGCGGCACGTGGCGTTCATCGAGCAAGGGCGTGATCGCATCGAGCAGGCACGCGAATCCGGGCGCGCCCTAACCGATTTGGGCATGCCGGCGCTCCCTGGCAACCCGCCGCGCCCGGACGTCACGCCGCCGGACACCCCCGAATTCCGTTGGCTGATGTCGTCGGACGTGTGCAAGCACTGCACGCACGCAGGCTGTCTGGACGTCTGCCCGACGGGCGCGTTGTTCCGCACCGAGTTCGGCACCGTCGTCGTGCAGGACGACGTCTGCAACGGGTGCGGAACCTGCGTGGCCGGGTGCCCGTTCGGCGTGGTGGAGCGTCGCAGCGACGGCACGTACACGACACCGGCGCAGCGACCCGGCCGCCCCGCCGAAACGCCGGCCACCGGCGTCGCCCAGAAATGCACGCTGTGCTACGACCGCCTGGTCGAGGACCAGATCCCGGCGTGTGCCCAGACCTGCCCGACCACGTCGATCAAGTTCGGCGACCACGACGACCTGGTGGTCACGGCCCGGGACCGGGTCGCCGCGCTGCACGCCCAGGGGTTGACGGAGGCCCGCCTCTACGGCGCCAACGAACGCGACGGCGTGGGCGGCACCGGGTCGATCTTCCTGCTGCTCGACGAGCCGGAGGTCTACGGCCTGCCGCCCGACCCGCGCGTGTGCACGGCCGACCTGCCCCAGATGTTCAAACGAGCGAGCCTGGCCGCGGCGGGGATGTTCGCCGCCGCGGCGCTGGCCTTCTGGAAGGGTCGGTGAAAACCCCATGAGCACTTCGGAATACGACAGCCTGCGTCCGCCGGAGCCGACGGGGGGCAAGCGCCGCAGGGGCAAACGGGCGGGCCGCCGGGGCGGGGGCGACGGTGCGCGCGAGATGCCGATGGTCCCGGACGTCGAGTTCAGCTCGTACTACGGGCGCCCGGTGGTCAAGCCCGCGCCCTGGGGACACGAGGTTGCGGCGTATTTGTTCCTGGGTGGCGTCGCGGGCGGGTCCGGCCTGCTGGCGGCGGGTGCGCAGCTCACCGGGCGAGACACCTTGCGCCGCAACGCCAGGCTGTCCGCGTTGGTCGCGGTGATGGTGGGGGCGGTCGCCCTGGTCAAGGACCTGGGCCGGCCCGAGCGTTTCGTGAACATGCTGCGCACGGTCAAGCTCACCTCACCGATGAGCATCGGCTCGTGGATCCTCAGCTTGTTCAGCGCCGGCATCGGGGTGGCCGCGGCGTCCGAGGTCGACCGGATGACCGGTGAGCGAATTCCGTTGGGGCCGTTGCGCCCCGTCCTGCGCGCCGTGGAGGGGCCGGCCGGCTTGGAAGCCGCGGTCTTCGCACCGCCGCTTGCGGTCTACACGGCGGTGCTGCTCACCGACACCGCCACCCCAACGTGGAACGCCGCGTACCGAGACCTGCCGTTCGTGTTCGTCAGCTCGGCGAGCCTGGCCGCATCGGGGTTGGCGATGATCACCACCCCGGTCGCCGAGGCCGGGCCCGCCCGCAGGCTGGCCGTCATCGGCGCGGTCGCCGACCTGATCTCCGCCAGGTTCACCGAGTACCGGATGGACCCGGTGACCAGGGAACCGCTACACGAAGGTCGTCCCGGCCGGCTGCTGGCCTGGAGCGAACGGCTGGCCGCCGCGGGAGGTCTGGGCGCACTGCTCGGCGGACGGCATCGCGGCGTGGCCGCCCTGTCCGGCCTGGCCCTGCTGGCGGCGTCGGCGATGCTGCGGTTCGGCTTCTTCGAGGCGGGGCTGGAGTCGGCCCGCGACCCCCGCTACACGATCGAACCGCAGAAGCGCCGGCTGGCGGCGCGCCGGGCCGCCGGGACCGCCGGCGACTCGATCACCACCGCGGGCTGAGCGCGCCGCGGTTTGCGCGAGGCGGACCGGGGTAAGTATAGGAACATGACGAATTTTGGCTACACTCTGATGACCGAGCAGAGTGGACCCAAAGACCTTGTACGGCAGGCTGTTTCAGCTGAAGAGCGGGGTTTCGACTTTGAGGTGTGCAGCGACCACTTCTCGCCCTGGCTGACCACCCAGGGGCATGCGCCCAACGCCTGGACCGTACTGGGCGCGGTGGCGCACGCCACCGAACGGGTCGACCTCTACACCTACGTGACGTGCCCGACGATGCGCTATCACCCGGCGGTCGTCGCTCAGCAGGCCGCGACTGTGCAGATCCTGTCCGACGGCCGGTTCACCCTGGGCCTGGGCACCGGCGAGAACCTCAACGAGCATGTGATCGGCAAGGGCTGGCCGACCGTCGAACGTCGCCAGGACATGCTGCGCGAAGCCATCAAGATCATCCGCGAGTTGTTCGGTGGCCAGCTGGTGAACTTCACCGGCGACTACTTCCAGGTGGACTCCGCGCGCCTGTGGGACGTGCCCGAGGTTCCGGTCGGCATCGCGGTGGCAATGGGCGGCGGCAAGGCCATCGACAAATTCGGCCGGCTGGCCGACCACTTCGTCGCGGTGGAGCCGGACGGGGAACTCGTCGACGCCTGGCACGCCGCGCGCCAGGCCGCCAACCTGGCCGGTGGCGGACGCGTGGTCGGCCAGATCCCGGTGTGCTGGGACCCCGACCGCGAGACCGCGATCAAACGCGCCCACGAGCAGTTCCGCTGGTTCGCCGGCGGCTGGAAGGTCAACGCGGACCTGCCGACGCCGGCCGGGTTCGCCGGCGCGACCCAATTCGTCCGGCCCGAAGATGTCGCCGACTCCATCCCCTGTGGCCCCGACCTGGACGCGATCGTCGAGGCCGTCCGGCCCTATTGGGAGGCGGGGTTCACCGATGTGGCGCTCGTCCAGGTCGGTGGCCAGTCGCAGGACCTCTTCCTGTCCGAAGCCGCCGAGCCTTTGCTTGCGGCACTGCGTGACGCGGCGGGTTAATCCCACGTTTGGGTGGTATCTACCCGGGTATCCGGCTTCAATCGTGCGCACCCGGTGGGTACGGGTGATGCGGCGCGCGAACACCGGTTGGCGGCGCCGGCCACCCGAAGATCCGCAAAGCGGCTGTCTGGCAGCAACTTTGCCCTGATTCATATTCGCCGCAAGGCAAGGAGAGTTGACGATGGGCGATCGATCCGCCACCACCACCTCCGTTCTGGTCAAGACACTCAGCGGCGCCAGTTTCGGGCTGGGCCTGAGCGAGCTGATCGCACCCGGAAAAGTTGCTGCTCTTGCGGGGGTTGACGACACCCCGCGGTCACGAAGGGTCATCCGCGCGCTGGGCGCGCGCGAATGCGGCCACGGCGCCGCGCTGCTGGGCGGCCCCGACAAGCTGGTGTGGACCCGGGTGGCAGGCGACGTCCTTGATATGGGCCTGCTGTTGGCCGGGGTGGCCGCCCGCGCTCCCGGACGGCGGCGGCAGGGCACCATTTCGAGCGTCGTGCTCGCCGGCATCGGCGGGCTGGACCTCTACACGGCACTGCGCACGGTCAACCGCGGCGGCCGGCACGTGAACGGCGCCCGGCACCGCATGCTGCGCGCGGCGGTCACCGTGCGGCGCCCGCCCGAAGAGGTGTACCGCTTCTGGCGCGACCTGGAAAACCTGCCCAGCTTCATGAACCACCTGCAATCGGTCACCCCCGGCGCCGACGGACAGTCGCACTGGGTCGCCAACGCCCCGGCCGGACAGTCGGTGCAGTGGGACGCGCAGATCACCGAGGACGACACCAACAGGCGCATCGCGTGGCAGTCGCTGCCCGGCTCGGTCATCGAGAACGGCGGCAGCGTCGAGTTCACGCCCACCGCCACCGGCGACGGCACCGAAGTCCGCGTCAGGATCGGCTATCACATCCCCGGCGGCCTGTTCGGGAAGGCCGCGGCGAGCCTGTTCGGCGAGTCCCCCGAACAGCAAGTGAACGACGACCTCCGCCGTTTCAAGCAGATTCTCGAAACCGGCCAGGTGCTGCGTTCGGACGGATCCCCCGAGGGGACCGCTTCGGCCCGGCAGCTGCACCAGCAGCCCGCTCAACCCAATGAAGGAGCAAGCCTGTGAAAGCCACCGTCTGGGCGGGCCGCAACAGCGTCCAGGTGGAGTCCGTTCCGGACCCCAAGATCCTCAACGATCGCGACGCCATCGTGCGCATCACCTCGACGGCGATCTGCGGTTCCGATCTGCACCTCTACGACGGCTACATCCCCACCGTGAAGCACGGCGACGTGCTCGGGCACGAATTCATGGGCGAGGTGGTCGAAGTCGGCAAGGCGGTCAACAACCTGGCCATCGGTGACCGGGTGGTGGTGCCGTTCCCGATCGCGTGTGGCGCATGCTCCGCCTGCCGCCGCGACCTGTACTCCCTGTGCGAGAACTCCAATCCGAACGCCGGCATCGCGGAGAAATTCATGGGCCACTCGCCGGCGGGACTGTTCGGTTACTCGCACATGCTCGGCGGCTTCGCCGGAGGCCAGGCCGAATACGCGCGGGTGCCGTTCGCCGATGTGGGCCCGCTGAAGATCGAAGACGACCTGACCGACGAGCAGGTTCTGTTCCTGTCCGACATCCTCCCGACCGGGTACATGGGTGCGGAGATGTGCAACATCACCCCCGGCGACGTGGTCGCGGTGTGGGGTGCGGGCCCGGTCGGCCTGTTCGCGATCATGAGCGCGTATCTGCTCGGCGCGTCGAAAGTCATTGCCGTCGACCGTGTTCCGTATCGACTCGAACTGGCGAAGCAGATCGGCGCCACGCCGGTCAACTTCGAAGAAACCTCGGTCCTCGAGGAGCTTCGGGACATAACCGCCGGCCGGGGGCCCGACCACTGCATCGACGCCGCCGGCATGGAAGCGCGCAGCGGGTCCGCCCCGGTGGACGCCTATGACCGCGTCAAACAGGCTGCCCGCCTGGAAACCGAACGGCCGCACGCCCTTCGGGAAGCGGCGATGAGTTGCCGCAACGGCGGCACCCTTTCGATCGTCGGGGTGTACGGCGGCCTGATGGACAAGTTCCCGATCGGGGCGGTCATGAACCGATCGCTGACCATCAAGACCGGTCAGTGTCACGTGCATCGCTATATGCGCCCGCTGCTGGACCGGATTCGCATCGGCGACATCGATCCGACCATTGTCGTCAGCCACCACCTGAGCCTCGACCAGGCTCCCCACGGCTACGAAATCTTCAAGAACAAGGAAGACCGCTGCACCAAAGTCATCCTCAATCCGACGTAATCGAAAGGGAGCAGGGGAATAGCCATGGCAAATGAATTGGAAGGCAAGAAAGTCGCGATTCTCGCCGCGGACGGTGTGGAGAAGGTGGAGCTCGAGCAACCTCGTGCGGCGCTCGAAGACGCCGGTGCACAAGTCGAGCTGCTTTCGTTGAAGACCGGAGAAATCCAGGCTCGCAATCACGACCTCGAACCGGCCGGAACCTTCAAAGTCGACCGCGCGGTATCGGACGCGTCGGTCGCCGAATTCGACGGCCTGGTGCTGCCGGGCGGCACCGTGAATCCGGACAAGCTGCGGATGGACGGCACCGCAGTCTCCTTCGTGCGCGACTTCGTCGGCTCCGGAAAGCCGGTTGCGGCGATCTGCCACGGCCCCTGGACGCTGCTGGAAGCCGGTGTGGCAGAGGGCCGCACGCTGACGTCTTATCCGTCCATCCGCACCGATCTGCGCAACGCCGGCGCAAAGGTGGTGGACGAGGAGGTCGTCGTCGACGGCAATTTGATCTCCAGTCGCTCACCGAAGGACCTTCCGGCGTTTTGCGCGACCATTGTCAAGCAATTCGCCCATGCGCCTGCGAGTTAGCCGAGAAATGCCTTTGCGCACTCCGTTTGAACCCACCGGTTTGCGGGCATTACACAGGCCAAGCAGTGATCGCCGCGGCGATCTGTCGAAAGGCCAAAGTTGACCACAACATATCCAGGACCCGCTGTCTCGGCTGCTTCGAACGTATATCAGCCCCAGGATGATTCCCGATTGCTGGTAAACGTGATGCGAGACAGCGCGCTCATTCCGGGCCGGCGCGTACTCGATCTGTGTACGGGCAGCGGATTCGTGGCGATCGCCGCCGC
>NZ_LZKF01000039.1:0-672 GCF_001672665.1 Mycobacterium sp. E2238
ACCTGCAGCCGCACCCGGCTGATCCGCCCGAATCCCGGGTGGCTTCCCGAAGTGAGCTCGTAGCCGCAGACCCGGGCCTCCAGCCGCGTGGGCGCGCCCTGCCAGTCGCCGTCGGTGACCAACACGGTGCACTCCTTGCTGCGGGCCCGCGCCCGCCCGCGCCGACGACCTGCTGCCTGAATCGGAGTCCCAGCTGGCGTTGCCGCCGTGGCTGGCGGAGTCGCTGCCGGCGCCCCTGCCGCGCGGGACGGTGGCGGTACTCTCGGGCGCCCGGTCGCTGCTGCTGGGCATGGTGGCCGCGGTAACGGCGGCAGGCGGCAACGTGGCAATCGTCGGCCAGCCGGACATCGGACTGCTGGCCGCCGCGGAGATGGGTGCGGATCTGAGCCGGGTCGCGGTGATACCGGATCCCGGAACCGATCCGGTGGAGGTGGCCGCGGTGCTCGTCGACGGTATGGATCTGGTGGTTCTCGGTCTGGGCGGGCGCCGGGTGCCGCACACCCGGGCGCGGGCGGTGGTGGCGCGGGCCCGCAGCAAGGAGTGCACCGTGTTGGTCACCGACGGCGACTGGCAGGGCGCGCCCACGCGGCTGGAGGCCCGGGTCTGCGGCTACGAGCTCACTTCGGGAAGCCACCCGGGATTCGGGCGGATCAGCCGGGTGCGGCTGCAGGT
>NZ_LZKF01000040.1:0-6303 GCF_001672665.1 Mycobacterium sp. E2238
GCTGGCCGGGTAGTTCACCGCGTACGCGTCGACGCTGCGCGAGCCGAGGGCCGGCTGCAGCGCGGCGAGCAGCGCGTCTCCGGCGACCCCGAGACCGGGCGGCTCGGCGGTGCCGCGGGCGAAGATGAGCTGAACGTCGGGACATCCGTCGGCCCGCGCCGGCGCCAGCGGACCGGTGGCGATCGAAAGAGCCGCCACCGCAACGGCGACGGCCAGGCCGGCAATCGGCCACTTACGAAGATTCATGCGGCAGATTTTCACATATTCCGGCGTGTGCCACCGCGCCGCTAAGCTCCCCCACTGTGGCCGAACCCCCGCTCGACCCCGCCGAGCTCGCGCTGCGGGCGGCGCAGGTCATCGGGGAGCGCACCGGCGTGCCCGGGCACGACGTCGCCATCGTGCTCGGATCCGGTTGGCGCCCAGCGGTTTCCGCGCTCGGCTCCCCGGTCGCCGTGCTGCCGCAGGCCGACGTGCCCGGGTTCGCGCCCCCGACCGCCGTCGGGCATACCGGTGAGCTGATCTCGACGCGCATCGGCGAGCGCCGGGTGCTGGTGCTGGTCGGTCGCGTGCACGCCTACGAGGGCCATGATCTGTGCCACGTCGTGCACCCGGTGCGGGCGGCTTGCGCGGCGGGCGCGCGCATCGTCGTGCTCACCAACGCGGCCGGCGGCTTGCGGCCCGACCTGACGGTGGGCCAGCCGGTGCTGATCAGCGATCACCTCAACCTGACCGCGCGTTCGCCGCTGGTCGGACCGCAATTCGTGGACCTGACCGACGCTTACTCGCCGCGGCTGCGGGACCTCGCCCGCCAGGACGACCCGGGACTGGCCGAGGGCGTCTACGCCGGCCTGCCGGGCCCGCATTACGAGACGCCGGCCGAGGTGCGCATGCTGCGGATGCTGGGCGCCGACCTGGTCGGCATGTCGACGGTGCACGAGACCATCGCCGCCCGGGCGGCCGGCGCCGAGGTGCTGGGGGTGTCGCTGGTCACCAATCTGGCCGCCGGGATCAGCGGTGAGCCGCTGAGCCACGCGGAGGTGCTCGCCGCCGGCGCCGCGTCGGCCGGCCGAATGGGCGCGCTGCTGGCCGACGTCGTAGCCCGGTTCTGAGATGACGCCCGAGGACTGGATCGCACACGATCCCGACCCGGCGACGGCCGCCGAGCTCGCCGCGTGCGCGCCCGACGAGCTGGCCGCGCGATTCGCCCACCCGCTCCGGTTCGGCACGGCGGGCCTGCGCGGCCCGGTGCGCGGCGGGCCCGACGCCATGAACGTCGCGGTGGTGTCGCGCGCCACCTGGGCGGTCGCGCGGGTGCTCGACGGGCGGGGCCTGGGTGGCTCGTCGGTGATCGTCGGGCGCGACTCCCGGCACGGCTCCGCCGTTTTCGCCACCGTCACCGCCGAAGTGCTTGCCGCCCAAGGCTTCTCGGTCATGCTGCTGCCCGGGCCGGTGCCGACGCCGGTGGTCGCGTTCGCCGTGCGCCACACCGGCGCCGCCGCCGGGATACAGATCACCGCCTCGCACAACCCACGGACCGACAACGGCTACAAGGTCTACACGGACGGCGGCATCCAGATCGTCTCCCCCACCGACCGCGAGATCGAGGCCGCGATGGCCGCCGCTCCCCCGGCCGACGAAATCCACCGGGGTCCGGTCCAACCCGCCGGCACCGACCTGGTCGAGCGCTACATCGCCCGGGCCGCGGCGGTGCGGCGCGGCACCGGTTCGGTGCGGGTGGCCTTGACCCCGCTGCACGGGGTCGGCGGCACCGTGGCCGTGGCAGCGTTGCAACGCGCCGGCGTCGGCCAAATCCACACCGTGGGTGCGCAGTTCGCGCCGGACCCCGACTTTCCGACCGTCGCTTTCCCCAATCCCGAGGAGCCCGGCGCCGCCGACGCGCTGCTGGCTTTGGCCGAAGAGGTCAGGGCCGACGTCGCGATCGCGCTGGATCCCGACGCCGACCGGTGCGCGGTCGGCGTCCCGGCCGGCTCGGGCTGGCGGATGCTGTCCGGTGACGAAACCGGTTGGCTGCTGGGCGATTACATCTTGTCGCGGGTCGCCGATCCGCGAGCGGTGGTGGTGGCCAGCACCGTGGTGTCCTCACGGATGCTGGCGGCCATCGCGCGCCGGTACGGGGCCACCCACGTCGAAACGCTCACCGGCTTCAAGTGGCTGGCGCGCGCCGACGCCGACGTGCCGGGCGGCACGCTGGTGTACGCGTACGAGGAGGCGATCGGGCACTGCGTCGACCCGGACGCCGTGCGCGACAAGGACGGCATCAGCGCCGCGGTGCTGGTGTGCGACCTGGTGGCCGCGCTCAAAGACCGGGGACGTTCGGTTTCCGACGCGCTCGACGAGCTCGCCCGGCACTACGGCGTGCACGACGTCGCGGCGGTGTCGCGCCGCGTCGCCGACGCCGCCGAGGCCGCCGAGGTGATGCGGCGGCTGCGCGAGACGCCACCGGAAACGCTGGCCGGGTTCTCCGCGAGCGTCACCGACATCGCCGACGCGCTGATCTTCACCGGTGGCGACGACGACGCGTCGGTCCGGTTGGTGGTGCGGCCATCCGGGACTGAGCCGAAGCTGAAGTGTTACATCGAGGTTCGCTGCGCGGTCACCGGCGAGCTGGACGACGCCCGGCGGCGGGCCGGGGCGGTGCGCGACGAGCTGGTGTCTTCGGCGCAGAGCTGGTAATGGGGCTAGCGCGGCCCGTATTGACGGTCGCCCGCATCGCCGAGACCCGGCACGATGTAGGCGTTCTCGTTGAGCCCGTCGTCGACCGCCACGGTGAACAGGCGCGCCTCGGGAGCCTTCTTCTCAAGCGCGGCAACGCCTTCGGGCGCGGCCACCGCGCACAACACCGTGACGTCGGCGGCACCGCGATCCAGCAGCAGGCCGACGGTGTACTGCAAGGACCCGCCGGTGGCCAGCATCGGATCCATGACGAACACCGGCAGGCCGGCCAGCTCGTCGGGCAGCGACTCGAAATATCCAGTCGCCCGGTGGGTTTCCTCGTCGCGGGCCACGCCGACGAAGCCGACCCCGGCCTGCGGCAGGAGCGCGAGCGCCTGGTCCACCATGCCCAGCCCGGCCCGCAACACCGGCACCAGCAGCGGCGGTTTGGCCAGCCGCACTCCCTGCGCCTCGGCCACCGGTGTGCGGATCGGAAAATTCTCTCGGGGGGCGTCCCTGGTGGCCTCGTAGATCAGCATCGCGGTCAGATCCCGCAACGCCGCCCGGAAGCCCTCGTTGTCGGTGCGTTCGTCGCGCATCGTCGTCAGCCGGGCGACCGCCAGCGGGTGATCGACAACGCGCACCTCCACGGTGTTTGACCTTATATAACGATCCGGCCGCAGTTCGCTAACGCCCCGCTGAAGCCGCCCGCGTCGCCGCCGGCGACCTGCCCGGTCCAACAATATGCTCCCGTAGTGCTGAGCGGAATCGCGGATTCAACAGGGTTGACGGGCAGGGCATTTCGCGTCCTTGGGGCACTCGGCGCGCTGGCCCTGGTCGCGCTGGCGGCCAGCCCGCTGACTCCGCGGATAGGCCTGGTGGCAGCGGCCATTCCGCAGCCTGCGCACATCGTGATCGTGGTCGAGGAGAACCGCTCCGAAAACGGCATCATCGGCAACAACTCGGCGCCCTTCATCACCGCGCTGGCCGCGGGTGGGGCCAACATGGTGCAATCGTTCGCCGAAACGCACCCCAGCGAGCCGAATTACCTGGCGCTGTTCGCCGGCAACACCTTCGGGGTGACGACGGACCAGTGCCCCATCAACGGCGGCGCCGCGCCCAACCTGGGTTCCGAATTGCTGGCCACCGGCTACACATTCGTCGGATTCGCCGAGGGCCTGCCCGCGGTCGGCTCGCCGGCGTGCAGCGCCGGCAAGTACGCGCGCAAGCACGTGCCCTGGGCCAACTTCACCAACGTGCCGCCGGCGAACTCGCTGCCGTTCTCCGCGTTCCCGATGGGCAACTACGCCAGCCTGCCCACCGTGTCGTTCGTCATCCCCAACAACGACGACAACATGCACGACGGCTCGATCGCTCAGGCCGACACCTGGCTGAACCGGCAGCTGTCGGGCTACGCCAACTGGGCGGCGGCCAACAACAGCCTGCTGATCGTGACGTTCGACGAGGACGATAACGGCAGCCGCAACCAGATCCCCACGATCTTTTACGGCGCCCACATCCGTCCCGGCAATTACAGCGAGCAGATCAACCACTACAGCGTGCTGTCCACGATCGAGCAGATGTACGGGCTGCCCAAAACCGGATACGCGGCCAGCGCGCCACCGATCACCGATATCTGGGGCTAGCCGCTCCCGACGGCAGGGGTCCTCCCCCGCCGTCGCTATTGTGTGCCGCATGGCTGCTGACCTCGTGCCCATCCGCCTGAGCCTGTCCGACGGCGACCGCTACACCGTGTGGGCGCCCCGCTGGCGCGACGCCGGCGACGAGTGGGAGGCGTTCCTGGGCAAGGACGAGGACCTGTACGTCTTCTCCTCGGTCGCCGACCTGGTCGCGTTCGTGCGCTCCGACACCGACAACGACCTGGCCGACCACCCCGCTTGGAAGGACCTGACCGCGGCGCACGCGCACAAGTTCTCGCCCGCCGACGACAAGCAGTTCGATCTGGTCGCGGTCGAGGAGCTGGTGTCGGAGAAGCCGACCGAGGAGTCGGTGACCGGGCTGGCCCGCACGCTGGCGCTGGTCTCGTCCATCGGGTCGGTGTGCGAGCTCGCCGCGGTGTCGAAGTTCTTCAACGGCAATCCCACGCTGGGCACCGTGTCCGGCGGGATCGACCACTTCAGCGGCAAGGCCGGCCTCAAGCGCTGGAACGCGCTCGGCGAGATCATCGCGCGCAGCTGGGACGACGTGCTCAGCGCGATCGAGGACATCGTCACCACCCCCGAGGTGGACACCAAGCTGTCGGCCAAGGCCGCCGACGAGCTGGCCGAAGAGCCCGAGGAAGAGGAAGAGGCGGAAGACACCGAGGCCGGCGTGGAGGCCGATGCCGAGGCCGACGAGGAGGCCGACGAGCCCGTGGAGGCCGACGCCGAGGAGCCCCGCGCGGCCGGTGACACCGTCATCCTGGGCAGCGACGAGGATTTCTGGCAGCAGGTCGGCATCGATCCGATTCGGATCATGACGAGTTCAGGCACCTTCTACACCCTGCGGTGCTACCTCGACGACCGCCCGATCTTCCTGGGCCGCAACGGGCGCATCAGCGTGTTCACCTCCGAACGGGCGCTGGCCCGTTACCTCGCCGACGAGCACGACCACGACCTGGCCGACCTGAGCACCTACGACGACATCCGCACCGCCGCCACCGACGGTTCGCTGGAAGTCAAGGTCACCGAGGACAACGTCTACGTGCTCAGCGGGCTGGCCGACGACATCGCCGACGGGCCGGACGCGGTGGACCGCGACCAGCTGGACCTGGCCGTCGAACTGCTCCGCGACATCGGCGACTACTCCGAGGAGGGCACGGTCGACAAGGCGCTGGAGACGGGCCGCCCGCTGGGCAAGCTGGTGGCCTACGTGCTCGAGCCCGGCTCGGTCGGCAAGCCCTCGGCGCCGTACGCCGCGGCGGTGCGGGAATGGGAGAAGTTGGAGCAATTCGTCGACGGGCGGCTCAGGCGCGAATAGCCCCCGTTTGACGGCCCGGAGAGTCTCCTCTTTACTGGCGGGTGTCGCTTCCCGGGATCGGCCCGTTACCGCTCTACGGCTTCCAGCGCCCGGGCATGCTGTTGTTCGGTTTGCTACCGCTGGCCTTGCTCGCTGTCTACGTCCTGGTCCAGGCGCGTCGCCGGCGCCGGTTGCGCCGGTTCACCGAGGCGAGCGTGCCCCAGTCGCCGACGCGGCACATCCCGATCGCCGTCGCGCTGCTCAGCCTGGTCCTGCTGACCATCGCGCTGGCCACCCCGACCCACGACATGCGCATCCCGCGCAACCGCGCCGTCGTCGTCCTGGTCATCGACATGTCGCAGTCCATGCGGGCCACCGACGTCCCACCGAACCGGCTCAAGGCGGCCGAGGAGTCGGCCAGCCAGTTCGCCAGCCAGCTGACGCCCGGGATCAACCTCGGGCTGGTGGAGTTCGCGGCCAACGCCTCGCTGCTGGTGTCCCCGACCACCAACCGTGCGGCCGTGAAGGCGGCGATCGACAACCTGAAACCCGCCCCCAAGACCGCGACGGGTGAAGGCCTCTTCACCGCGCTGCAGGCCATCGCGACGGTCGGCTCGGTGATGGGGGGCGGCGAGGGCCCGCCGCCGGCGCGCATCGTGCTGGAGTCCGACG
>NZ_LZKF01000041.1:0-26541 GCF_001672665.1 Mycobacterium sp. E2238
TGCTCTTTGCCCTCGCGACTGAGCATGAGCCTGCGGTGCGTCCACGTCGGGAGCGGGGCGTCCACCAGGCGCACGGGGCGTCGGTGCATGCCGTCCATCCGCTGCTCGGCGCGCATGTGCACCTGTACGAGGAACCCGAGCGCCACGTCTGGCAGGGCGATGTCGGCACCGAGGCACACCCTTGGCTCGCTGACCATCAAATCCACCAGGTGGCAGCGTTTCCCGGCGCCGCCTACTGCGAGATGGCGCTCGCCGCCGCGCGCGCGGCCCTCGGCGAACGCTCGGAGGTCTGCGATATCACGTTCGAGCAGACGCTCTTGCTGGACGGCCGGACGCGGGCATCGTCGGCGGCGACGGTCGCCGCGCCCGGGGTTCTCGAGTTCACGGTGGACACCCACGACGAGGGCGAACGCGTTCGCCGGGCGGGTGCGGTCCTGCGGGCCCTCAACGAACCGGAAGAGGCCGAGCCGGCCGCCCACGACATGGCCACGCTGATCGCCAATCACCCGTCTGGCATGGACGGTGCCGAATTGCGAAAAGCCTTCGACGCGATAGGGATTCAGTACGGTCCGGCCTTCTCCGGTCTGGCCGCCGCGCTCGTCGCCGACGGGCAGGCCGGCTCCGTGCTCGCCGAGGTCGCGCTTCCCGGCGCGATCCGCTCGCAGCAGTCGGGATACGCCATCCACCCGGCCCTGCTGGACGCGTGCTTCCAGTCGGTCGTCGTCCATCCCGAGGTGCAGAAGGCGAGCGCGGGCGGTCTGCTGCTGCCGGTCGGCGTGCGCAGGTTGCGCAGCTATTCCTCGACCCGCAACGCGCAATACTGCCTCGCCAGGGTGACGTCGTCGCGCCCCGGCGAGTGCGAGGCGGACCTCGACGTGCTGGACCAGTCCGGCGCCGTCCTGCTGACGGTCGATGGGCTTCGGCTGGCCGGCGGCGCCTCCGAGCACGAGCGGGCGCAACGGCTGCTCAACGAGCGGTTGTTGACCATCGAATGGGAGCCACGGCAATTGCCGGAGGAGTCCCGGGGCGAGCCGGGATCGTGGCTGTTGCTCAGCGCGGGTGAGGTGACGGATCCGCTGACGGCGCAATTGGCCGAGGCATTAAGCGATGGCGCCCAATGCACCGTGGTGCCCTTGCCGCTGGGGTCGGTGGAAACCGCACAGTTACGCACCCTGCTGTCGGGCGGCGGCCTGCCGGCCTCCAACGGGCACGGCCCGCTCAAGGGCCTCGCGGGCGTCGTCGTGGTGACCGCGCCGCAGACCGGGGGAGCCGAAGAGACGCGGCGCGGGTGCGACTACGTGTCGTATCTGGTGGCGATCGCCCGTGAGCTCTCCGAGCTGCCCGGCGAGTCACCCCGGCTCTTCGTGGTGACCAGGAATGCCGCCAACGTGGTCGCCGGCGACGTGGCCAACCTCGAGCAGACCGGGTTGCGCGGGCTGATGCGGGTGATCGATTCCGAGCACCCGCACCTGAGCGCCACCCAGATCGACGTCGACGCGGTGACCGAAGCCAAACACGTTGCACTGCAGTGCAAGAGCGGGTCGCAGGAGGACGAGACGGCGTGGCGCGGCGGGCAGTGGTACACCGCGCGGCTCCGGCCGGGTCCCCTGCGTCCGGCCGAACGGCGGACCACCGTCGTCGATCGTGAGCGGGACGGCATGCGCCTACAGATCCGCACGCCGGGTGACCTCGAATCGCTGGAGTTCATCGCGTTCGACCGCGTCGCGCCGGGGCCGGGGGAGATCGAGGTCGCGGTCACCGCGTCCACCATCAACTTCGCCGACGTGCTGGTCGCCTTCGGCCGTTATCCCACCTTCGAGGGCTACCAACAGCAGCTGGGTGGTGACTTCGCCGGTGTGGTGACCGCCGTCGGTCCCGGCGTCACCGAGCACCGGGTGGGGGACCGCGTCGGCGGCGTGTCGCGCCACGGCTGTTGGGGCACGTTCGTCATCGCCGACGCCCGGCACGCGGTCACCCTCCCGCCCGGCCTGTCGCTGGAAGACGCCGCCGCGGTGCCCACCGCCTCGGCCACCGCCTGGTACGGGTTGCATGATCTGGCCCGCATCGCGCCGAGCGACAAGGTGCTCATCCATTCCGGCACCGGCGGCGTCGGACAGGCGGCCATCGCGATCGCCCGGGCCGCGGGCTGTGAGATCTTCGCGACCGCGGGCAGTCCGCAGCGCCGGCAATTGCTGCGGGACATGGGGATTGAGCACGTTTACGACTCGCGCAGCACGACGTTCGCCGACGAGATTCGCCGCGACACCGACGGATACGGCGTCGACGTGGTGCTCAACTCGCTGCCCGGGGCCGCGCAGCGCGCGGGAATCGACTTGCTGGCCTTCGGCGGGCGATTCGTCGAGCTGGGCAAGCGCGACATCTACCGCGACACCCACCTCGGGTTGTTTCCGTTCCGGCGCAACCTGTCCCTGTTCGCGGTCGACCTGGCGTTGCTGACGTTCAGCCACCCCGAGACGGTTCGCCGCCTGTTGACCACCGTGTACCAACGCACGGCCGACGGCGAGTTGCCGCTGCCGCGGACCACGCACTACCCGATCCACGACGCGGCCGCCGCGATCCGCCTGGTGGGTTCCGCCGGGCACACGGGCAAGGTCGTGCTGGACGTGCCGCGCGCGGGACGCAGCGTGGCGACGGTTCCCCCGGAAGACGTGCGGCCGTTCCGCACCGACGGCGCCTACATCGTCACCGGTGGTATCGGCGGGCTGGGATTGTTCTTGGCCGGTGAGATGGCGGCCCGGGGCGCGGGACGGATCGTGCTCAACTCCCGCTCGGCGCCCAACGAGCAAGCGCGCCAATCCATCGAGCGGCTGCGCGCCGGCGGCGCGGACATCGCGGTGGAGTGCGGAGACATCGCCGAGCCGGGCACGGCCGACGGCCTGGTGGCGTGCGCCACCGCGACGGGACTGCCGGTGCGCGGGGTGCTGCATGCGGCGGCGGTGGTGGACGACGCCACGTTGACCAACGTGACCGACGAGCTGATCGAGCGGTGTTGGGCGCCAAAGGTTTACGGAGCCTGGAACCTGCATCGAGCCACCCGGGAACAGCCGCTGGACTGGTTCTGTTCGTTCTCGTCGGCCGCCGCGCTGGTCGGCTCCCCGGGCCAGGGCGCATACGCCGCGGCTAACAGCTGGCTGGACGCGTTCGCGTACTGGCGCCGCGCCCAGGGGCTGCCCGGCAGCGCGATCGCCTGGGGCGCGTGGTCCGACGTCGGCCGCGCCACGGCCCTCGCGGAAGACGCCGGCATCGCGATCAAGCCGGCGGAGGGCTATCACGCGTTCGAATCTCTGCTGCGCTACGACCGCCCCTACTCCGGCTACGCCCCGATCATGGGAACGCCGTGGCTGACCTCGTTCGCGCAACGCAGCCGGTTCGCCGAGGCGTTCGGATCGATGGGGCAGGGCAACCCGGACGCGGGCAAATTCCTGGCCGAACTCAAGACGCTGCCCCGCGACGAATGGCCCACCGCCATTCGTCGGCTGGTGTCCGGTCAGATCAGCCTATTGCTCCGGCGCACAATCGATCCCGATCGTCCGTTGTCCGACTATGGGTTGGATTCACTCGGCAATCTCGAGCTGCGAACCCGCATCGAGACGGAAACCGGTGTGCGCATCAGCCCCACCAAGATCACCACGGTTCGCGATCTGGCGGAGCATCTGTGCGACGAGCTGGCCGCTTCGGAAGCGGCGGCGTCAGCATCCTGACGAGGCGGATGCGCGGCCCTACCCCGGATGGGCGAGTGCCGCAACGCGAACCCCAGAAAACCGCCCTAAACTGACCATCTTGACTTGTAGACTTGCTGAAATCCGGTTTTATTGACGTTGCCAGGAATGACCGCGGCGGGGCGCCGGTTGAGAGGACCACGGGCGACGTACCGATGAGGCGTGCAAATCCGACGAGGAGCTGAGGATGTCCACCAACATCACCTGGCATGACCACCAGGTCTCTCGCGAGGCCCGCGAGCGGCTCAACGGCCACAAGGGCTGCGTCATCTGGTTCACCGGGCTGAGCGCCAGCGGTAAAAGCACGGTCGCGAACATCGTCGAGCAGAAGCTCTACGAGCGCGGCGTGCGGAGCTACCTGCTGGACGGCGACAACGTCCGCCACGGGCTCAACGCCGGCCCGACTCTCCTCGAAGAGCGCCACGGAGTCGAGTTCGCGAAGCGGTTCGGTCTGGGGTTCTCCGCCGAGGACCGCGAGGAGAACATCCGGCGCCTCGGAGCGGTCGCGAAGTTGTTCTGCGATGCCGGGGTCATCACCTTGACCGCCTTCATCAGCCCGTACCGGCACGATCGTGACGCGGTTCGCGCCACCCTCGCCGAGGGCGATTTCCAGGAGATCTTCATCGATACGCCGATCGAGATTTGCGAGCAGCGTGATCCGAAAGGCTTGTACAAGAAGGCCCGGGCCGGTGAGATCCGGGGTTTCACCGGAATCGACGATCCGTACGAACCTCCGCTGAGCCCGGAGCTGCGGCTCGACGGTGGCACAAAGGATGCGGACACGCTGGCCGAGGAAGTGGTCTCGCACCTCGAGAAGGAGGGCGTCATTCCCGCCCCCGCCGCCCGCGGGTTCGACACCCACCGCGAAGCGAGGTCATGAGATGAACTATCACGGTCACAACGGGAAACCGATCGTGGAAAGAGTGTCCACGGACGGCGCCGCCGGACAGATCAAAGGCCTGCCGCGCGTGCCGATTTCGAAGGCGACCGCGCATGAAGTGATCAGCCTGTCCTACGGATTCTTCACCCCGCTGTCCGGGTTCATGGGCCGGCAAGAGGTCGACGGGACGCTGGACAAGTTGCGGCTCCCGGACGGAACGCTGTGGAGCATCCCGATCGTGTTCGACCTGTCCTCCGACGACGTCGAGAAGCTGGGCGTCAACGAGGGCGGCAGCGTCGTGCTGGAGTACCTCCATGCACCCATCGCGATCCTCGACGTCACCGAGATCTACGAGTACGACCTGCACCGCTTCGCCGAGAAAACCTACGGCACAACCGATCCCAGGCACCCGGGCGTGAAGAAGACGCTCGCGTACGCGAACCGGTTCATCGCCGGTGACGTCACGCTCATCAACGAGCCGGTGTTCAACGAGCCTTTCAAGAGCTTTTGGCTGACGCCCAGGCAGCACCACGACGCGCTCGCAGAAAAAGGCTGGAAGCACGTCGTCGCCCACCAGACTCGCAACGTTCCCCACACCGGGCACGAGGCGCTGATGAAGCAGGCGTGGCTGGCCGCGAACGAGGACATGCCCGTCGACAACCTGAACACCGGAGTGCTCGTCAACGCCATCATCGGGCAGAAGCGGGTGGGGGATTACATCGACGAGGCCATCCTGCTGACGCAGGACGAGCTGAGGAAGAGCGGGTACTTCCGCGAGGGCGTCCACAAGGTCACCTTCACGCTCTGGGACATGCGGTACGCCGGGCCCCGCGAGGCGATCTTCCACGCGATCCTGCGGACCAACCTCGGCTGCACCCACCACATGTTCGGACGCGACCACGCCGGCGTCGGCGACTTCTACCACCCGTACGACTCGCAGGACCTGCTGCAGCAGCACCGGTCGGAGCTGGGCATCAAACCGGTTTTCCTGCGGGAGAACTGGTACTGCCCGGAATGCCGGGAGGTGACCAACTCCGCGTTGTGCGGTCACGACTCCCAGGCGCAAAGCTTCAGCGGCAGCCTGATCCGAAGCATCCTCACCGACGAGGTGAAGCCCACCCAGCAGGTCATGCGCCACGAGGTGTTCGAGGTGGTCTTGGACTCCGCCGCCAAATACGGGCGGGGTTCGCCGTTCGTCACCGAGGATTACCTGAAGGACAGGCTGCCGGTGTTCACGCTGAACCAGTTGGGGGAAGCCGACTCATGAGCGGTGACGGAAAGCAGATCAAGGTCAACGTGTGGATCAACGAGGAACGGCTCGAGGCGCTGGCGAACGCCGGAATGGCCGACTCGGCCAAGGACGCCTTCGCCGGTATGAAGCTCCTAGAGATCTACACCACCGAAGCGCAGAAGGACATTGTGCTGCAACGCTTCCCGGGGGCCAAGTACGACTCGGCCACCACCAAGTCCATCGAGTTGCTGCCCAAGAAGGCCAAGGACAGGTTGTTGGAGTTGTCCATCGCGCTGCGCTCCACCGGTCCCGACGTGGTGGACCGCTTCCTTGCCGAAGCGCAACCCTAGCCGGAACTAGCGCGAGGCGCTCAGGCGTCCAGCCGGGTGAACTCCTGCCGCCGGTACTGCTCGACACAGGCGGCCCGCCGGATCTTGCCGCTCGTGGTGGTGGGAATCGACCCCGGTGACACCAAGACGAGGTCGGCGACATTGAGGCCGTGCGTGCTCGAAATCGCCGCGGTGACATCGTTTTTGACATCGGCGAGCCGACGCAGCGCCGCATCGTCGGAATCGTCGCGCTTCTTCAATTCGATGATGGTCACCAGCTTTTCGGTCTCGTCGACCGGGACGGAGATCGCCGCGACCCGGCCCCCGGTAATGCCCTGGACCGTCGACTCGATGTCCTCGGGATAGTGGTTGCGCCCGTAGACGATCAACAGATCCTTCATGCGGCCCACGATGAACAGCTCGCCCTCGGAGACGAAGCCGAGGTCGCCGGTGCGCAGCCATGGCCCTTCCGGCGTGCCCGGCGACGGGCCGGCCAGAATGCCGCCGAAGGTGCGCTCGGTCTCCGCCGGCTTCTGCCAGTACCCGCCGGCCACATTCTCGCCGTGGACCCAGATCTCGCCGACCGTTCCCGCCGGGCATTCCCTGCCGGTGTCGGGGTCCACGATCCGCACGGAAGGCGACTTCGGCATGCCGTAGCTGAGCAGCGGGGAGCCGGTTCCCTCCGAACACCGTTCCGCGGTGCCCTCGGACAGCTTCCCGGGTTCGAAGTGCACGACCTTGGGGGCCGCGCTCACGGTGCGGCTGGCGACGTAGACGGTCGCCTCGGCCAGCCCGTAGGAGGGGCGCATCATGTCTTGGCGAAAGTTGTACGGGGCGAACCGTTTCGAGAAGCGATCCAGCGTGGCGGGATGGATGCGCTCGGCACCGCTCACGATGCCCAGCACGTTGCCCAGATCGACGTCTTCCAAATCGGAATCCGATGTCTTGCGGGCGGCCAACTCGAAAGCGAAGTTGGGCGCCGCCGACATCACCGGGCCGGCGTTCGCCATCGCATGGATCCACCGCGCCGGCCGCTGCAGGAACGCGACCGGACTTGTCAGGTCACCGCGATAGCCGCCCAGGATCGGCGCGATGACGCCGAGCACGAAGCCCATGTCGTGGTAGAAGGGCAGCCACGACACCACGGCCGTGTCGCGCGGCGGCACGCCGTTGCCCTCGGCGAAGTAGTCGGCCATCAGCTGCTGGAAGTTCACCTGAAGGTTCCGGTGCGAGATCATCACGCCGGCAGGAAGCCGGGTGGATCCCGATGTGTATTGCAGGTAGGCCGTGTCGGGGGCACCGCTGATCCGGATGCTCGACGCGCTCGCGTCGTCGAGATCCAGGGCGTCGACCTCGATGACGGCCGGGACCGCTCCCGGCTGCCGGAGGTGTTCGGTGACGGTTCCGGCGACCGCGGACGTGGTGAGGACGACGGTGGGCGCGGTGTCGGCAAGGACGGCGCTCACCCGTTCGTCGTGCGAGCCGGCCGCCGGTACCGACAGCGGCACCGCGATGAAACCGGCCTGCATCGCCCCGAGAAACGCCGCGATATAAGCCAGCCCCTGGGGAGCGACGATTACGGCCCGATCCCCGACGGCGCCGTGCCGCTTGGCCTCGTGCGCGACGTTCAGGGTGCGCTGGTAAAGCTGTGCCCACGTCCACGTCTCGGTGACGCCGGCCCAATCCTGCTCATAGTCGGTGTACCGGAAAGCCACGTCGTCGGGCTGCAGGCCCGCGCGTTCCCGCAGCAGCGAGACCACGGACGCGTTCGGCATGGCCGTTAGGTTACCGCCTGGCGGCGGTTCCGCATCGCGGTCGTTCGTTTTCCGCTCGGGCCAGCTGCGGACATCGGGGCGATCCTGCGCGACCACACGAAAGGCGCTGCAGCGCAGTCCGATCAGGGTTCGGCGCCCCACGTGCTTGGCAGCATCGGCGCGCGCGTGCTCCCGCCGAACGCGTCATCGGTGAAGGCCGTCAATCCCGCCGGTGTGGTAGCGGACCGCACCGGTGCGGTTCCGGCGAACCCCAGGGCTGTCGCGCCCCCGGCCGAGGCTGTCGGCTCCGCGTCCAGGTATTCGTAGCGGCGACCGAATTGGGTGGCCTTCGCCCGCTGGCGCCGCCCGTGCGAACGGTGCTCCTCGGGCTGCACCACTGCGAAAGATTCGGCATGGTCGGGCTCCGGCGCCTTCGTCGCACGCGCGCTGGCGCTCGCCGGCCTCCGAACGTCAGCCGTCAGGCCACCGACCAGGTAGGCGAGACCCTGCATCGTTGCCACCGGTGGTCCCGACGGTGCGGGTGGCGGCCCACCGTGCGAGGGCGGCGCGGGCGCCGCTGCGGGCGCGGCTGTGGGGGTTGGTGCGGGCGCCGGCGCCGGCGCCGGCGCGGCGGGTGGGGTAGGCGCCAGCGCGGCGGGAACGAACGAAGGGGCCGGCACGATTGGCACCACCGGGATGGCATGCAGCCCGGCCAGACCCGTCAAGCCCGCGAGCCCCCCCACCAGCGTGGGCACCACCAGCGGAATCACCGAGACCGTCAGCAGCGGGAGAATCACCGGGATCAGCACGATCATCTGCTCGAGCAACGTCTTCAGCAGCGCGATGGTATCGGTGATGATCGTCCCGATGGCTTCGACGGCGGTGAACAACAGGGTCCACGCGATGGTCGCGGGATTGCCGGAGGCGAATGCCGCCGCAAGGTCGGCCGCGATGAAGGAGAAGGTTTGCGCCAGATAGGCGAAGTACGAACCGAAATCCATCGGATAGCCAAGGGCGAACGCGATATTGAACGGGTTGAGAAAGCTCAGCGGATTCCCGAGGACGGGCAACCACGGATCGAATCCGGAGAACAGCGCCTGGAAGAACGGGTTGTTCATCAGTTGGTCTATCAACGGCTGGATGAACCTGTTGTAGAAGTCGACGAAGCCGATGCGCCGCAACCAGTCCAGCACCGCGTCCTGCCGGTCGGGCGGCGACGCCGGCGCGACGGAAGCGGCCGCCAGGGCGTCGGCCGTCATGACCTGCGGCGCAGGTTCCGTTAGCGGTGCAGCGGCCACCGCGGCGGTGGCAACACCCTGATAGGTGGTCATCACGGTGGCGGCCTGGACCCACATGCGCGCATAGTCGGCCTCGTTGAGCGCGATCGGAATGGTATTCAGGCCAAGAAAATTCGTCGCCACCAGGGCGGCGTGGGTGGCACGGTTGGCGGCCAGCTCGGAAAGCGTCGGTATGGCCGCCAGCGCGGCCGAGTAGGCGGTGGCCGCGGTTTCCTGCTGGGCGGCCACGGCGGCGCTGTCGGCGCTTGCCCGCACCAGCCATGCCAGATAAGGCGCGTGCGCGGTCACGTATACCTGCGCGGTCGGGCCGTCCCAGGTTCCGGACTCAATCGCGCCCAACAGCGCGGCCAGCTCGTCTGCGGCCTCCGCGTACTCGGCGCTCAGCGAGCCCCACGTCGCGGCTGCGGCCAGCAGCGGTCCGGGCCCCGGCCCGCTGCTGAGCAACGCAGAATGCACCTCCGGTGGCGAGGCCATCCAGATGGGCGCGGTCATCGACCGACCGCCGCGGTGCTGACGAAAATCCTTGCATTGCTCGATCTTTCAGAGAAGATGGGAAGGTTGGTGGCAACGACAACGGCCACCCATGCAAAACGTGACATGGACGTTGACAGCTCTCTCGGGGTGCTCCGCCCCGGGTCGCAGGACGCAATGACGCGAGTGTCCTGGCTCTCGGATCGCCGCTCGCCTCGCCTTCCAGCTTGTCAGCCGTGGCCGTTGAGGGTCGCTCCCCGATGACAGTGGCGGGACCGCGCCGGATTCGCACCGGCTTCCTGCATCGTCATCACCTTACGGCTGGCATTGTTACATCCGTTGTGTCCAAAAGCCAGCAAATCACCCGAAGCTCTTGCCGTCGACGGTGTCACCAGCTCTCCAAGAGCCGCAGGCTCAGCGAAAACAGCAGCCGCACCTCGGGATCGGCCAAGGACGTCGTCAACAACTTCTCGATACGCCGGACGCGGTAGCGAACCGTGTTGGGGTGAACGTGTAGCGACTGCGCGGCGGCGGCGACGTCGCCGAAGCTGTCCAGATACACCCGCAGCGTCTCGGCAAGGACCGGCTCTTGGGCGCGCAGGTCGACGATCCGCGGATCGACCGAGCGCTCCTCACGCCCAACCAAAGCGAGGATTTCATCGAGCAGGACGGTGGTGCGCGCCTCGGCCAGCGACGTCACTTGCGGGATCGAAATGGGATGGCGCGCAGCGCTGTCCAGCACCCGGTCCACCTCGGCGCGGGCGGCGGCAATGCCGGCGAGGCCGGCGACGGGGGCGGCGATGGCGGCCCGCAGCTGCACCCCGAGTTCGCTGCGCATCGCCGCGATCGTGCCGCGGACCCACGAGGTGACCGAGCGGGTTTGCGTCTGGGGCAGCAGCACATAGATTCGCGATCCCCGGGAGGCGAGCTGGGCATCCCGCCGAAAAGCGCTGGCGCTCAGCGCCATTACGTCGGCCAATCGGGCCGGACGGGGTGCGCCCGCGGTGTCCGAGGCGTCCCAGCCGATCAGCGCCGCGTTCCCGTCGGTGGCGAGGCCGAGTTCGCGGGCGACGGCGGCCACGTCGGGCTCGCCGTCGGTCAGGCCCAGCAGCTGCTGCACCCGCCGCGCGTGCGTGGAGGGGCGGGCCGCAAGTCGCGCCATGATGCGCCCGGCCAGTACGGCCGCGCCCCGCAACATCTCCTCGGCGTCGGCGGCCAGCGGTCGTGCGCCCTGCTGAACCCAGATGGTTCCGGCGAACGCCGGCGGCCGCCGCGCATCGACCTCCTGATAGATCCCGACCGCCAGCCGCGGGCGCAGGCCCAATTCGGGACGCTCGGCGACGCGCACCACTTCGTCGCTCGCGCGCAGCGCGTCGAAAATGCCCCACTGGCCGATCCATTCGAGGTGTTCGGGCGGCCCTGCCCGGCCGAGGATGGAAAGGCGGCGCAACTCATCCGCTTCGTCGTTGGACGCCGAATACGCCAGCACGTGCGATTGGGCGTTTTCGATGCTGACCATGCCGTGGATGCGGTCGGCGAGCGACTGCGCCAAGCCGAACAGGTCGGTGCCCGAGTCCTCCGTCGCGTCGGCGCGGTCCCCGTGATGCTCCAGCACGTGGTTGACCAACTGGTAGAGCCGTTCCCAGCGGGCCCGCGGCTCGACGGCGACCACCGCCGACCCCGTGCCGACTGCCGCGCTCACCAACGCGGTGGACGGCTCTTTCGCGAAGATCGCCACCGGGATGCGCTCGCGGGCCTGCTTGTTGATCCACCGCAGCGCCTCGTCGTCGGCCACGCCCAGCAGGAAGAACACGTCGGCCGAGCTCGCGGCCGCCGCCAGCCCAAGCCGCACGTCGTCGCTGTCGATCAACGCCGCCGAGCCCACCGCAAGGTCCAGGCCCCGCGGCGCTTCCACCAGGCGGACCAGGGTCGCGTCCAGCGCGAGCAACAGCTGACCAAGCCCCACACCGGACATTGTTCGATCGTACTACCAGCCGACCACTATCCTGTCCGATCGGCTAACTCCGGGGGCGCCCGCGGCGAGGATCCTGGCAGCATGGACGCGATAACCCAGGTGCCGCTGCCGGCCAACGAGCCGGTCCACGACTACGCGCCGCACTCTCCGGAGCGCGGCCGGCTGCGCGCCGAACTGGCAGCGCTCGCCGAGCGCCCCATCGACCTCCCCCACGTCATCGGCGGTACGCACCGGATGGGCGACGGGGAACGCATCGACGTCGTCCAGCCGCACCGGCATGCCGCCAAGCTGGGCACTCTGACGAACGCCGTCCACGCCGACGCGGTCGCGGCCATCGACGCCGCGATGGCCGCGAAAACGGCGTGGGCGGCGATGCCGTTCGACGAGCGCGCGGCCGTCTTCTTGCGGGCCGCCAACCTGCTCGCCGGGCCCTGGCGGGAGAAGATCGCCGCCGCGACGATGCTGGGCCAATCCAAGTCCGTCTACCAGGCCGAGATCGACTCGCCCTGCGAGCAAATCGACTTCTGGCGGTTCAACGTGGCGTCCGCGCGTCAGATCCTGGCGCAGCAGCCGATCAGCGGACCGGGGGAGTGGAATCGCAGCGACTACCGCCCGCTGGACGGATTCGTCTATGCGATAACGCCGTTCAACTTCACCTCGATCGCCGGAAACCTGCCGACCGCGCCCGCGCTGATGGGCAACACCGTGGTGTGGAAGCCGTCGATCACCCAGACCCTGTCGGCCTATCTGACCATGCGGCTGCTGGAGGCCGCGGGGCTGCCGCCCGGGGTGATCAACCTCGTCACCGGCGACGGCTTCGCGGTGTCCGACGTGGCGCTGGCCGACCCGCGGCTGGCCGGCATCCACTTCACCGGGTCGACGGCCACCTTCCAGCACCTTTGGCAGCAGGTGGGCGCCAATATCGGCCGTTACCAAAGCTATCCGCGGCTGGTCGGCGAAACCGGTGGCAAAGACTTCGTGGTGGCGCATGCCTCGGCGCGGCCGGATGTGCTGCGCACCGCGCTGATTCGCGGCGCGTTCGACTACCAGGGGCAGAAATGCTCGGCGGCGTCGCGGGCGTTCGTCCCGAATTCGGTGTGGCGGCGGATGGGCGACGACTTCCTGGGCCAGACCGCCGCGCTGCGCTACGGCGATGTCACCGATCTGACCAACTACGGCGGCGCGCTGATCGACCGGCGCGCGTTCATCAAGAACGTCGACGCCCTCGAGCGGGCGAAGAGCGCGGCCCATGTCACCATCGCCGTCGGCGGTGAATACGACGACAGCGTCGGCTATTTCGTCCGCCCCACGGTGTTGCTCTCCGACGACCCGACCGACGAAGCGTTTGCCACCGAGTACTTCGGTCCGCTGCTGTCGGTGCACGTGTACCCCGACGACGACTACGAACGAATCTTGGACGTGATCGACACCGGGTCGCGGTACGCGCTGACCGGCGCGGTCATCGCCGACGACCGCGAGGCCGTGCTGACCGCCCAGGAGCGCCTGCGGTTCGCCGCCGGGAATTTCTACGTCAACGACAAGCCGACCGGCGCGGTCGTCGGGCGTCAACCGTTCGGGGGATCGCGCGGCTCGGGCACCAACGACAAGGCCGGTTCGGTGCTGAACTTGTTGCGGTGGACGTCGGCCCGCACCATCAAGGAGACGTTCGTCCCGGCGACCCACCACACCTACCCGCACATGGCGGCCGACTGATGGCCGGGGTGTTCGCCAGCACCATTCGGCCCGCGATCATGGCCGCCAGCCGGCGACCGGCGTTGCGCCGGGCCGCCGAAGGGCTGCCGGTCACCCGTCGCGTGGTGCACCGCTTCGTGCCCGGCGAGACGATCGACAGCGCGCTGCATAGTGTTGCGGCCCTTCGCTCTTCGGGTCGCTACGTCAGCGTCGACTACCTGGGCGAAGACGTCACGGCCGCCGACGACGCCGGCGCGGCGGTGCGCGTTTACCTGGACCTGATCGAGCACCTGGCGGGCTTCGGCTCCGACGCCCACGCCGCGCGGCCGCTGGAGGTGTCGCTGAAGCTGTCGGCCTTGGGGCAGTCGCTGGATCGCGACGGTGAGAAGATCGCCCGGCAAAACGCCTTCACGATCTGCGAAGCGGCGCAGCGGGCCGGCGTGTGGGTCACGGTGGACGCCGAAGACCACACGACCACGGACTCGACGCTGGCGATCGTGCGCGAGCTGCGGGGCGAATTCCCTTGGCTGGGTATGGCTTTGCAGGCCTACCTGCGGCGCACGCTCGGCGACTGCGCGGAACTCGCGGCGGCCGGGGCCCGGATCCGGCTGTGCAAGGGCGCCTACGACGAACCGGCCTCGGTGGCCTACCGCGACGCCGACGCGGTGACCGACGCATATTTGCGCTCCTTGCGGGTGTTGATGGCCGGCTCGGGCTACCCGATGGCGGCCAGCCACGACCCGGCGATCATCGATGCCGTCCCCGCGCTGGCACGCGAAGCGGGCCGCGGGGCGGCCGATTTCGAGTATCAGATGCTGTACGGCATCCGCGATATCGAGCAGCGTCGGCTGGCGGAAGCGGGAAACCAGGTGCGTGTGTACGTGCCGTTCGGCACCCAGTGGTACGGCTACTTCATGCGCCGGCTGGCCGAGCGGCCCGCCAACCTGACGTTCTTCTTGCGCGCGCTGGCCCAGCGCGGTCATTGAGTGTGCGCTCACGGCTTTGCGTGTGCGCCCACGGCGGCGACACGCCGACAGCCTCCGCCCTGGCCGCACACTCAAGCCCACGGATGCTCCGGTCAATCACCGCACCCAGGCGTAACCTCTCGGCCATGAGCCTGGTCATCGAGGAGATGCCCGATCTCGGTATCACCCGGGTCTCGCGCTGGGTCTTCAACTGTTATGTCCTGCACAGCGGTGACGGCGCGGTGGTCGTCGACGCCGGATTGCCGCGGGTCGCCAGCGATCTGGCGGCCGTTCTGGGTCATCTCGACGGCAGCGTCCATGCCGTGGTGGCGACTCATGGGCACAGCGACCATGTCGCCGGTGCGGCCGAATTGACCGCCCGCTATCCCGCGCCAATCTGGTTGCCCGCCCGCACACTTACCTATCTCGACGGAGCGAAACCGCGCACGCCGACCCCGGCCCGCGCCGCACGTATCTGGCCCACCTTGTTCGATCAGCCCTTTGATCGAGTCGGCGCGGCGGGGCTGCTGAGCGGCGCGCGGGTGGCGGGATACGGCACCCCGGCCGGTATGCGCTGGACCGGTCCGCCCCCCGGTGGGGGACTGGCCGACGGCCAGGCGCTGCCCAGCGCACCGGATTGGACCGTCATCAACGCGGGCGGACACACCGACGACAGCATTGCGCTGTGGAACCCGACAACGCGGACGCTGCTTTCCGGCGACGCCGTGCTGACCGCTCGCGGCAAGGTTTGGCACACACCGGAGATCGTCGACACTGCAAGCGCCGCTGCCACGCGAAGGCGTCTCGAAGAGCTACCGGTGGCACACCTACTACCCGGCCATGGCCGACCGGTTCACGTCGCCGAAACCGTGTGGCCCGGGCAACGCCGTTGACATCACGGCTTTGAGTGTGAGCCCTGGGCGGTGACACGCCGACCATTCCCGCCCTGGGCGCACACTCAACGCCGCCGCGGGCGGTCGCCCGTGAAGCCGCGCACCACGTGCGCGCGCACGAACTCCGCCGCCACCTCGGGGTCGTCCATGTCCCGCATCGGGGAGGGCGTGCTGAAGAGCGAGAACAGGATGCGGGCAAACCATTCCGCGGCGGCCTCGACGTCGAGGTCCTTGCGCACCTCGCCGGTGAGGCGGGCGGCCGACAGGTACGGCGCGAAGAAGTCGACGCATTCGCGCAGTAATACGGCGGCATCCTTGGTGAGCAACAAGCTGACCGCGTCCTCGTCGAAGTACTTCTCGGAGGCGATGGATCGCCGCGCCTGGGTCACGAAAACGGCTGCCTGGCTTAGCTTTTCTTCCAGCGAACCGCCCCGGTCCATGGCCTTGGACATCTCGCGGTAGAACTGCTCGGAAGCGTGTTCGGCGCACGCTTCGATGATGGCGGCCTTGTCGGAAAAGTACTCGTAGATGGTGCTGCGGGAAACCCCGGCCGTCCTGGCGATATCGACGATCGTCGCCTTCTGCAGTCCCTGCTTGCCGAAGCAGGCGTACGCGGATTCCACGATCACCTCGCGCGTGTCGATGGCCTGGGCCGCTTGAGTCGTCATGGCACCAACGCGCCCCTGGGCACCAGCCCACCGTTGGCCGACGCGAAGGCGGCGTTGACGTCGGCCAGATGGAACGGATCGGGCATCAGGCGGTCGAATGGAAAGCGGGTGTGCTGCAGGAACTTCAAGCCTATCGCCAACGTCACGGGCTCGTAGAACATGACGCCGCGCACGGATTTGTTGCCATAGACCAGCGCGCTCGGGTCCAGCTCGAAGGTCCGCCCCATCCCGACGTTGCCGACCTCTAGGAGCGTGCCGCCGTTGTTGAGGAAGCCGATCCCCTCAGGAATGACGCCGGGCACCCCGACGACCTCGAGCACCCAGTCGGCGCCGATGCCTTCGGTGCGCGCGCGGACCTGCTCGGTGACCTCCGCCGTCGAGACCGCACTCGCGTCGATGCAGTGCGTGGCGCCGAAATCGGCCGCGACATCCAGCCGTTCGGCGATCTTGTCGATGACGATGACCTCCGCGGCCCCCGCGGTGCGGGCCACGGCAGCGGCGTTGATGCCGAGCCCGCCCGCACCCTGGATGACCACCGTGTCGCCAAGCCGCACATCCCGCAGCGCGAAGAGCACCTGCGCCAGAGCGCAATTCAGCGGGGCGACGGCTGTGTCGGGCAGCTCCTCGGGCACCTTGTACAGCGGCTGGCGCCGACTGGTGTAGTAATACTCCCCATAGGCGGCGACGAAGTGCGGCTCCCGATCGTGCGTCCGGTATTCGCCGGCCATCAGGTTCTGGCACGCATAGGAACGGCCGCGCGCGCAGGCGTGACACTGGCCGCAGAACCAAAAGTACGGTGTCACCACGCGATCCCCGACGGCCAGCGGCCTGCCGGTCGCGTCGGCGGTCAGGCCCTCGCCCAGTTCGGCTATCTCGCCGACCATTTCGTGCCCCATGGCAAACGGGCACGGCAACGGCAGTTCGCCACGGAAGATGTGCAGGTCGGACCCGCAGATGCCGGCCATCCGCAACTTGAGCGCCGCGGTGCCGGGTGCCGGCGGAGTCAACGGAAACTCGGCCAGCTCGATGGGCCCGCCGTGCGCGGTCAGCAGTGCGAGCTTCGGCATGGTGGCTCCCCCTTAGCTGGCGGGCGCCAGGATCAGCCCACTGGTGGGTACCCCGGTGCCCGACGTGACCAGGACGTGCTCGACGCCCTCGACCTGGTTGTACGACGTGCCGCGCACCTGGCGCACCCCCTCGGTGATCCCGTTCATGCCGTGGATGTAGGCCTCGCCCAGCAGGCCGCCGTTGGTGTTGATCGGGAACTCCCCACCCAGCGAGAGCCGCTCGACGGTGGCGAAATCCTTCGCCTCACCGCGCCCGCAGAACCCGAGTTCTTCGAGCTGGGTGAACACGAACGGCGTGAAATGGTCATAGATGAAGGCGGTTTGGATGTCCTGCGGCTTGAGCCCAGAATCGCGCCACAGCCTGTTGGCGACCACGCCCATCTCCGGAAGGCCGGTGATGTCGTCGCGGTAGTAGCTGGTCATCATCTCGCCGTTGGCGGCCGCGCCCTGGGCAGCCGCGGTGATGATCGCCGGCGGCTGCCGCAAGTCGCGGGCCCGCTCGGCGCTGGTGACCACGAGCGCGACCCCGCCGTCGCTTTCCTGGCAGCAATCCAGTAGGCGCAGCACCGGTTCGACGATCCAACGCGAATTCTGGTGGTCTTCCAGCGTGATCGGGCGCTGGTAGAACCAGGCATCGGGATTGCGGGCGGCGTGCGTGCGGTCGACGACGGCGATGCGGCCGAAGTCCTCGTTGGTGACGCCGTAGGTCGACATGTAGCGCTGGGCGTGCATCGCGACCCACGCCGCGGGAGTGAGCAAGCCGAACGGCGCGTAGTGCGCCATGAACAACGGCGTGCCCAGGTCGGTGCGACCGCTGCCGCCGAACCGCATGCCGGAGCGTTCGTTGAAGGCGCGCCAGCACACCACCACGTCGGCCACGCCCGTCGCGACGGCCATCGCGGCATGCACGACGGTGCCGGCGGCGGCCCCGCCGCCGTGGTGCACACGGGAGAAGAAGCTCAGGTCGCCGATGCCGACGTTGCGCGCGATCTCGATCTCGTCGCTGGAGTCCATGGTGAAGGTGACCATGCCGTCGACGTCGCTCGGTGTCAGGCCGGCATCGTCGAGCGCGGCGCTGACCGCCTCGCACGCCAATTGCAGTTCGCTGCGGCCGGATTCCTTCGAGAACTCGGTCTGCCCGATCCCGACGATGGCCGCGGCGCCGGGCAGGGAGCCGCTCACGCGGCCGCCTCGTCGAGCAGGCTGAGGATCGCCGTGCCCGAGACGTGATCGCCGAGGCTGTTGGAGCCCTTGAACGTCACCTCGACGAAGTTCTCACCCTCCGTGCCTTCGGTCTTCCCGGTGACGCTGCCGGTGAAGCGCAGCGGATCATCCGGAAAGCACGGCACGCCAAGGCGAATCGACAGCTTCTTGACCATCGCCTCCGGTCCTGCCCAGTCGGTGAGAAACCGCACGCAGTAGCCGTTGGTGGTGAGGATGTTCATGAAAAGGTTCGGCGAGCCCTGCTTGTTGGCGTAGTCGCGGTCGTGGTGCACGGGCATGAAGTCGCGGGTGGCGATCGCCCCGGCGACGATCATCGTTGTGGTGATGGGGATCTCGAGCGGGGTGACCTCGTCCCCGACGGAGATGTCGGCCCAGCGCAGGGTGGTGGTGCGGCTCGCGGTTGTCGTCATAGGAGTCCTTCCGAATATGTTGCGCCGAGGTGGGCCAGCTGCGCGGTAGCCGGGCCGAGCATGAGCTCGTTGTGCTTGGCCCACAGGAAATAGCGGTGCAGGGGATAGGTGGTGTCGATCCCGATGCCGCCATGGACGTGCTGGGCGGTGGCAGCGACGCGGGCGCCGGCCTCGGCGGCCCAGAACTTCGCGATCCGGGCGGCGCGGCCGGCCTCCTTCAAGGACCGCCCGTGCGCGATCAGCCACGCCGCGTGCCACGTTGTCCACCGGATCGCCTCGACGTCGATGAACGCGTCGGCCATGCGCTGCTGCACGGCTTGGAAGCTGCCGATGGGCCGGCCGAATTGTTCGCGCCCCGTTGTGTATTCGGCCGCGATCCGCAGGGCTCGCTCCGCGACACCGAGCTGAATCGCGCACAGTCCGACCAGTGCGCGCGTGTGAAGCGACTCGATCACGTCTGGCCCGACGATCAGGTCGGCGTCCGAAACGGTTGCGCCATCCAGATATACGTCCGCGTGCGGTTCGCGGTTGGTGGTCGTCGCAGGCCGGATCTCGACGCCGTTGGCGTCGGCCGCCACCAGGAACAAGCCGGCCTCACCGCCGTCCATCGAGGCAGGGATCAACAGGGTGTCGGCGAGTTGGGCGGCCGGAACCAACTCCTTGGCGCCGTCGATCCGCCAATTGCCGCCGTCGCGTCGCGCGGTGGTGGCGGGAGTCGCTGCGTCGGAGCGGCCCGGCTCGGCCAGCCCCGCGGTCAGGATGCGGCTTCCGGCGACGACGCCCGGCAGAAAGCGTTGCTGCTGTTCGGGATTGCCGTGCCGAGCGATGGGGTCGGCCCCCAGCGTCAGCGTCGCGTAGGCCGGCACCGGAGCAACCGCCCAGCCCACCTCGGCCAGCAGCACGCCGAGCTCGACGAAGCCGCCGCCGTTACCGCCCACCGACTCCGGCAGCGCGGTGCCCAGCAGGTCGGTGCCCGCCAGCTCTTGCCACAGTGCGTCGTCGAAGCGAACGTCGCCGGCTTCCAACTCGGTCAGGCGCTCCGGCGTGGCGCGTCGCTCGAGGAGGTCGCGGGCGAGCTTGGAGATGGTCTCCTGCTCTTCGGTGAACGTGAAATCCATGGTTCCCGCCTAGGTGGCCGGCCGGAACTGATGCAGCACCAGGTCGTTGTCGAAACTCTGGTAGTACACCTCGACCGGCATCCCGGTCCTGAGATCGGCCGGGTCGATGCCGGTCAGGTTCGATACCAGCCGCACGCCCTCCTCGAGCTCCACCAGCACGACGACGTATGGATACTCGAAGAACGGGAACTTCGGCTCGTGTGGCATCACGTAGCTGTACACCGTGCCGCGGCCCGACGACTCGACGGTGCCCCAGTCCAGGGAACGGCAGTGTGGGCACATCGGGCGCGGCGGGTGGCGCAGCTGCCCGCATCCGCCGCAGCGCTGGATCAGGAGTTTGTTGTCCCGCAGTCCGTTCCAGAAGAACTCGGTGTCCGGGGTGATGGCCGGGGCCAGTCGGGTCGCCATCAGCGCTCCGGCCTGAATCGCAGCACCCGGAATCGCTGCCTTCCCAGCACCTCGCCGTTCTGGTCGGTGTAGGTCGTCAGCCAGGTCAGAAAGAATCCGGTGCCCAGCGCCGTCTTCTTCTCCTCGGAAACCGATTCGTACACCGTCGTCGCGCTGATGACGTCGCCCAGTCGCGGGTAGCGCTCGATCTCGAACTCCGAGTTGGTCGCCACCGTGCTGGTGTAGCCCGCCTCGTCGAGGAACGCCGTTGGGTTGCTTTTGATCTCGATGGGCGCGCCACCCCGCTCGCCGATGCCCTCCAGGAGCGGCGACGGCATCGTCCAGGTCTGCAGCATCACCGGCGGCGACACGATGCCGCCGAACCGCGACCTCTCGGCGAACTCCGGATCCAGGTAGACGGGGTTCATGTCGGCCATCGCATACGCCCAATGCCGGATCATCGGCTGGTTGACCGGATCCGGGGCCAGCGAGGGCTTTCCGGTGCCGCCGGTCGGCCGGCCGACGAGGGCCTTAACCTTGGCGCTGACGGTTTCTGAGTCGGTCACTGACGGCTGTCCTCCTATGTTGCGGTGGCGCGAAGGTCACGGGGAGCGCGCGGCATGCCCAGTCCGGCCATGGCAATGATGTCACGCTGAATTTCGTTGGCGCCGCCACCGAACGTATTGATGACCGCCCATCGGTACGCGGTTTCCAGCGCACCCCTTAACGGCGCGTCGGTCCCGCGGCGTACCCCGTTGTGGTCGAGCACTTCCAGCAGCTGGCGGGCGACCTGCTGGGTCAGCTCGGTGCCAAACACCTTGGCGGCGGAGGCTTCTCCCATCGAGAGCACGCCCTTCGTCATGGCCGCATTCACCCGCAGATTGACCAATTTATACGCCGCGACCTGGGCCTCAACCCGGGCCAGCGCGAGCTGCACCCACGGCCGGTCGATGACGCGCCCACCATCGAGCTCGGCGACCGCGGCCCACTCCAGCGTCTTCTCGAACAGCGGCTCGAGCGCGCCAAGGTTGCCCAGGGCCGCCCGCTCGAAGTTCAACTGCGTGGTGATCAGCTGCCAGCCCTGGTTCTCGCCACCCACGAGCGCGCTGGCCGGGACCCGAACGTTGTCGTAGAACGTGTAGAAGGTGGAGATGCCCGGCATGGTGTGCAGCGGCTGCCAGGAGAACCCGGGCGACGAGGTGGGCACGATCAGGATGGAAATGCCCTTGTGCTTCTTGGCATTGGGATCGGTGCGGGCGGCCAGCCAGATGTAGTCGGCGTAGGCGGCGCCGCTGGTGAACATCTTCTGGCCGTTGATCACGTATTCGTCGCCGTCGCGTACCGCGGTGGTGCGCAGCGAGGCCAGGTCGCTTCCGGCTCCGGGCTCGGAGTAGCCGATCGCGAATTCGACGCTGCCGTCCAGGATCGCGGGCAGGAACCTCTGCTTCTGTTCCTCGGTGCCGCACTGCATCAGCGTCGGCCCGACGGTGTTGAGCGTCACCAGCGGGATCGGGGCATTGACGCGCTGTGCCTCCTCGGAGAAGATGAACTGCTCGATCGCCGAGAAGCCGCGTCCGCCATACTCTTTGGGCCAGCCGACGCCCAACAGGTCGGCCGCGGCCAGCGCCCGCACGCACTCGCGCACTTCGGGGCCGCCTTCCATGCGCGCGCTGAGTGCGAGGCTACGTTCGGGTGTCATCACCTCTTCCAGCGCGGCGCGGATCTCGGCGCGCAGCCGCTCCTGCTCGGGCGAGTATTCCAAATCCATCAGGCCCCCAGCCGTACCGGCATCCGCTTGACCCCGGGCACCATCGTGGCGCGCATCCGGTCGACCGCACCCACCAGCTCGAGCCTGGGGAAGCGGCGCAGCAGCTCGTCGAACATCACGCATGCCTCCAGCCGGGCCAATTGCGCACCCACACAGGAATGCTCGCCGCACCCGAACGCGATGTGCGGGTTGGGATGCCGGGTAACCCTGAACTCCTCGGAGTCGGCGCCGAATATCTCCTCGTCCCGGTTGGCGGACCCATAGAGCATCACCACCACGTCGCCCTCCGCGATCCGCTGGCCGCGGATCTCGACGTCGGTCGTCGCGGTGCGCGCCATGTGGACCACGGGGCTGGTCCACCGCAGCATCTCCTCGACGGCGCCCGGGATCAGCGTCGGATCGTCGGCCAGCAGGCGGCATTGGTCGGGGTGAGCGATCAACGCCAGCGTGCCCAGCGCGATCAGGTTGCGGGTGGTTTCGTTGCCGGCCACCAGCAGCAGGTAGGCGAAATTCAGCAGGTCTTCGTCGGTCAGCCGGACGCCGTCGATCTCCGCGCCGGCCAGCACCGACAGCAGGTCGTCCCGCGCGTCCACGCGCCTGGCGGCGATCAGCTTCTGGAAGTACTCGTAGAGCTGCCCCATGGCGACCAACGGGTCCAGCTCGATCTCGGGGTCGGCCGTGCCGGTGGCCGCGTCCGACCACGCCCGGAACTGCTCCCAGTCATCCGCCGGGGCACCGATCAGCTCGGCGATCATCCGGGTGGGAAGCGGGGCGGCGATCTCATCGGCGAACTCGTGCACGGAATCCGGCTCGATGCCGTCGAGAATCCCCCGCACGATCTCGCGGATCTTGGGCTCCAGCACGGCGACCCGCCGCCGGGTGAAGCCCGAGTTGATCAGCTTGCGCAGCTGCCGGTGCCGCGGCGGGTCGGTGAAGATGAGATTGCCCTCCTGCACCGCGTTTCCCATCTGCGGATCGGGGATGGTGATGCCCCGGGTTGAGGTGAACGTGGCCGGGTTGGTCGACACGAACCGGATGTCCTCGTACTTCAGCAGCGCCCAGAAGTTGGTGACGTCGTTCCAGCACACCGGCGCGGTCGCGCGCAGCTCGCGGTACGCCGGATACGGATCGCCCGCATAGAAGTCGGGGGAATGCAGTGGAAAGGTGGTCCGCACGGCGACCTCCCTGGCAGGCAATCCGACACATTGACGCAATGTGTCTTGCGGCCTTGTGTCTACCCCGCGCCGTCCATCTCTGTCAATAGCGCCGCGATACGCCGAAATAGCGTGTAATTCGCATGCTTCGTGATTGACGACGCTCAGCCATGGGTGTACACCAAGTGGTTAGATGACCGACGTTCGGGTGAGGAAACGCATGACCGAGCTACAAACTCCGGGAACTCTTGTCGACACCTACCAGCTCTACATCGATGGGAGATGGGTCGAGCCGGAGGACGGTCGCTACGACGACATCAACCCGGCCACCGAGCAGTCCATCGGCACCGCGCCGGACGCCAGCGTCGCCCAGGTGGGCGCGGCGATCGAGGCCGCGCGCCGGGCGTTCGACAGCGGGCCGTGGGGCCGCATGGGCCCCGACGAGCGGGCCGGCTGCCTCAACCAGCTCGGTGCGGCTCTGCTCGAGCACGCCGACGAGATCTTCGCGCTGTCACAGGTCGAATGGGGTTGCGTCGCAGTCGAGCGCATGATGCAAATCGACGGCGCCGGCTACATGTCCATGCATGCGGCCCAGCTCGCCACGAACTTGGTCGACGAGCCGGTCACCGGGATCGGCGCCGGGACGACGTTGCTGCGCCGCGAGCCGCTCGGAGTCGTATCGATCCTGACGCCGTGGAACTTCCCGCACTGTCTCAACGTGATGAAGGTGAACAACGCGCTGGCCGCGGGCAACACCGTCGTGCTCAAGCCCTCGCCGCTGACGCCGCTCGCGGGCCTGGCGCTGGCGCGCATCATCGACGAGGAGACCGACATTCCGCCGGGCGTGGTCAATGTGGTCACGCCCTCGGGGCTCGAGGCCGCCAAGTCGCTCACGACGGATCCGCGCATCGACATGATCAGCTTCACCGGGAGCTCGGTGGTCGGGTGTGAGGTCATGCGGGCCGCGGGCGACGCCATGAAGCGGCTGTTGCTGGAGTGCGGCGGGAAGTCGGCGAGCATCATCCTCGACGACACGCAGCTGACCGACGAGATGCTGCGTCAGATGCTGTTCGATTGCTGCTCGTTGCACGCCGGGCAGGCCTGCATCCTGCACAGCCGGTTGCTGCTTCCCGATTCCTTGCACGACGACGTCGTCGACCGGCTCGTCGCGCTCGCCCGCGAGGTCAAGGTCGGGGACCCCAGGGACCCGACGGTGGAGATGGGACCGCTCATCAGCGCGGCGCAACGCGAGCGTGTGCAGGCGCACGTCGACGGTGCGGTCAACGATGGAGCGAAGCTGGCGACCGGCGGCGGCCGCCCGGCCGGCCTGGAGACCGGCTTCTACTTCGAACCGACGATTCTCACTGGCGTGCAACCGGATTCGACGATCGCGCAGGAGGAAGTGTTCGGGCCCGTGCTGTCGGTGCTGCGCTACCGCGACGACGACGACGCCGTGGCGATCGCGAACAACTCGTGCTACGGGCTTTCCGGCGCCGTGTGGGGCACCGACGTCGACCGGGCCGTCTCGGTCGCCCGGCGCATGCGCACCGGTCAGGTCGCGGTCAACGGCGTCGGGCCCGGTGATGCGCCGTTCGGCGGCTTCAAGCTGAGCGGGCTCGGCCGGGAGAGTGGCGGAATCAGCGGACTGCACCAGTACATGGAAGTGAAGGCCATCGGAATCCCGGCATGACGGGACCCCTCGCCGGGCTCCACGTCGTCGAACTCGCCAGCGAGATCTCAGGTCCTTACGCCGCAAAGCTTTTCGTGGACCTCGGAGCCGAGGTCACCAAGATAGAGCCGCCCGCCGGAGATCCGTTGCGCCGGTGGGGTCCGTTTCCGGGTGGAGTGCCCGACCCCCAGCGCAGCGGGTTATTCGAGTACCTCAACGCCGGGAAGCGCGGTGCCACCATCGACCTGGCCCAGCCGGCCGCCCGCGAGCTCGTCGCGCGGGCGCACGTGGTCATCGAGGATTTCGGGCCGGGAATGCTGGAACGCCGGGGGCTGGGCCCGGAGGTCTTGAGCCGGCTGAACCCAAACCTGGTCTTGCTGCGGATCTCTGGATTCGGTCAGTGCGGACCCTGGCGGCAGCGGCAAGCCACACCCCTGACCGTGCAGGCGGCGTCGGGATGGATCAGCGCCCGGGACCCGGGCCGCCCACCGGTGCAGGTCGGCGCCCGCATCTCCGAGTACGTCGCGGGTGTTTACGGCACGCTGGGTGCGCTGACCGCGTTGCGGCTGCCGCCCGCGGGCCGGGTCAGAGAGGTCGACGTCTCCCAGCTGGAGGCGCTGCTGTCGACGTTGCCCTATCCGATGCTGATGGCGCAGCGCATGAAAAGCCTTGGCCTGCCGCCGAACCTGCGGTCGGCGCCCATGCTGGGCGTCGTCCGGGCCGCCGACGGCTGGGTGGGCATCAACTGTCTGACCGGTCAGCACTGGCTGGACGTGTGCGCCATGCTCGGTCTGCCCGAGTACGGCGAGCAGCAGATCGCGATCATGATGGGCGGCCCGGAGCGCGATGAGTTCTTCCGCATGGCGGAGCCGTTGCTCGCCCAGCAGACCGTCGCCGAGATCGTGGAACTCGCTCAGGCCCTGCGCATTCCGGCCGCGCCGGTCAACGACGGGGCCACCGTGTCGGCCTGCCCGCAGTACACCGCGCGCGGTTTCTTCGTGTCATCCGGCGGGCCCGGCTGGTCGTTTCAACGCCCAGGGTCGCCGTTCCGTTTCGCGAAAACCCCGGTGCCCCAACCCCGTCCGGCGCCGAACCTGGGCGCGGGCGCCGGACCGTGGGCCACCGCGGCCCGCTCGCTCAATACGACCGAGGGGCCGCTGCCCTTTTCCGGACTGCGCGTCCTCGACCTGACCACGTTCTGGGCAGGCGCTTATCTAACCTGCTACCTGGGCGCGTTCGGCGCCGACATCGTCAAGGTCGAGTCGATCCAGCGACCGGACGGGCATCGCTACTCCGGTGCCTTCGCCTACGAGGGCGACGACTGGTACGAACGCAGCCCCATCTGGCAGGGCACCAACCTCAACAAGCGTGACCTCACCCTCGACCTGACCTCCGAGCGGGGCCTGGACATCGCCCGGCGGTTGGCCGCCGAGGCCGATGTGGTCGTGGAGAACTTCTCGCCCCGAGTGGTCGAGCAGTTCGGCCTGGACTACGACGCGCTGGTGGCGCTGAACCCCGACGTGATCGTTGTGCGGATGCCGGGATACGGCCTGCGGGGCCCGTGGCGCGACTACGTCGGGTGGGCGCTGAACTTCGAACAGACCTCGGGAATGTCGGCCGTGACCGGTTACCCCGACGGCCCGCCGTGCAACCCGCAGGGCCCCGCCGATCCCATCGTCGGCGTGCACGCGGCGGTGGCGCTGCTGGCCGCCCTCGAGCACAGGAGCCGCACGGGTGTGGGGCAGTTGATCGAGATCGCCCAGATCGAGGTCACCGCCTGCGTGACCGCCGAACCGGTGATCGAGTACTCGATGAACGGCGTCGTGCGTCCGCGGGAGGGCAACAGGC
>NZ_LZKF01000042.1:0-35085 GCF_001672665.1 Mycobacterium sp. E2238
CAACAACAGCGTGTCGACCGACCGCTGGTTCTCGGTCAGCGTGTTGCTGGTCGTAGTCGCCGAGTCGAGGATGGACAAAATGTTCTGGGCCGCATCGGAATAGACCGCCGTCGTCTTGCCGAACAGCCTCCAGTCCTTATCGATGGTGTCCATCCGGGGATTGACGGTCAGCAGCACGTCGTTGGCACCGGTGATGGCCTGGCCGATCCGTTCCCCCTTTCCGCGCAACGCTTCGGAGAAGGCGGACAAGATCGCGTTGAGCTTCGCCGGATCGATCGCATGGACCACCGATTGCAGGTTTTCGAAAACGGTGTTGACCTCGACCGTGACGTTTCTGGAACGCAGCACCGCGCCGGGCTTGAGCGGGGTCGCGCTGGGGTGTTCGGGCACGATCAGGTCGACGTACTTCGACCCGAATGCCGTCGTAGATTTGATCTCGGCCTCAAGGTTGCTCGGCAGGAACTTGAACGGGCCGGGCTGCATCTTGAGCTGCAGCTGAGCCGCTTTCACATCGGTGCCGATCGAACCGACCTGACCGACCTGCACGCCGCGCAGCTTGACCTTTGCCCCCTGCTCCATCACGAGACCGGCCCGGTCCGACACCAGGGTCAGCGGGATCGTTTCCTGGAATTTGCCCGAGAACGCCCCCGCGGTCAGCGCGATGATCGCGCCGATGAGGATGAACAGCGTCGGCGCCCACCAGATCGGGTCGATTCTGCTGTGGCGGACCCGATTTCGTTGCCTCCGACCGCCCGCGCTGTGATTGCTCATGCGGTCATCCGGACAGGTTGAAGTTGCCGGACTGCCCGTAGACGGACAGCGAAATCGCCAGGCAGACAAACGCCGTGACGATCATCGATGACCGCACTGAACGACCGACAGCCTCCCCCACCCCGGCGGGACCCCCGGTCGCGGTGAAACCGTAGTAGGTGTGCACGACCATCACACCCGTCGCCATGGTCAGGGCCGCCAGAAACGACCAGAACAAGTCGGTGGGGCGCAGGAACGTGGAGAAGTAGTGCTCGTACACGCCGCGGGACTGGCCGTAGCTGTAAATAGTGAGGAACTTGGCGGCGATGAAGGACATCAGCACAGCAACGGCGTAGAGCGGGATGACGACGAGCACGCCGGCGATGATGCGTGTCGACGACAGATACGTGATGGCGCGGATACCCATCACTTCCAGCGCGTCGATCTCCTCGTTGATCCGCATGGCCCCCAGTTGCGCCGTCGCGCCGGCACCGATCGTGGCCGCCAATGCCAGACCGGCCGTGCAGGGCGCGATCATCCGAACGTTCAGGAAAGCCGACAGAAAACCCGTCAGCGCCTCGACCCCGACGTTGGAAAGCGTGTCGTAACCCTGCACCGCGACCAGGGCGCCGGTGGTCAGCGTGAGGAAGCCGATGATGCCGACGGTCCCCCCGATCACCGCCAAAGCCCCTGTGCCCATGCCCATCTCGGCGATGAGCCGCAGCAGCTCGTTGGGGTAGCGGCGCACCGCGTCCACGGTGGAGGCCAGCGATTTTCCGTAGAATTCGGTCTGCTCACCCAGCTTGCGGGTGTAATCGGTCAGCCGCGGACCGACGGTAACGAACCAGGACGGTTCCTGCGCCGCGCCGGTCATTTGGCGGTCACCTTCACGCCGAGCGCGGTGAGCACGATGTTGATGAAGAACAGCGCCATGAAGGAGAAGACCACCGTCTCGTTGACGGCGTTGCCGACGCCGGTGGGTCCGCCGCCCACCGAAAGGCCCTTGTAGCAGGCGATCAGGCCCGCGGACAACCCGAACAGGGTCGCCTTGATCAGCGAAGTCACCACTTGGGGAAGCCCGGTGACCAGGGTCATTCCCGCCACGAACGCGCCCGGGGTGACGTGCTGAACGAAGACCACAAAAACGTAGCTCCCCGTCAACCCGGTGACAGCGACCACCGAGTACAGCAGGACGGCAACGAAGGTGGCGGCGATGATGCGCGGCACCACAAGGGCCTGAATCGGATCGACGCCGATCACCTTCATGGCGTCGATTTCTTCGCGAATCGTCCGAGCGCCGAGGTCGGCGCACATCGCCGTCGACCCCGCGCCGGAGACGACCATCGCCGTGACGACCGGCCCCACCTGCGTCACCGATGCCAGCCCCGCGCCGGCGCCGGAGAGGTCACCGGCCCCGATCTCGACCAGCAAGATGTTCAGGACGAACACGATGAGGACCGTGTACGGGATGGACAACATGATCGTCGGGAAGATGGAAACCCGGGCGACGAACCAGATCTGCTCGAGCAACTCCCGCCATGCCCACGGGCCCCGCACCGCTGCGACCAGCGCCTGGGCGCTGAGCACGAAGAAATCGCCCAGCGCGTTCATGGGCTTCGCAATGGCGGTGCCGTTCATAGGGCGCGCTCGGCCCGACCGGCGTCCATATGGATCAACCCTTTTTCCATTCTCTTAACGCAATTAATCCGCTCGTAATTAACCAGCTTGAAAGCACCGGATATCGCGGCACGCCGACCGCGATGTCAGTTTGCCTGCGTAGACCACGCAAGGAATTTACGGGCAAGATTGTGACCGCGTCAGGGTTGCAATCAACACGAAGAAATTTATCCAGCGGCGAGAAGGACTCGGCCGAGGGTTCATGCCGTCTGCGGCATCCGGCACGCGAGTATTCGAATAAAAGCCCAGGATGAGACGATGATCTTTCCGTCGCACCGCGACCGAATTCAGCCCAGTGGGCGCCCCGGCGGTGGTGCTCGAAGACGGCCGGACCAACATGCGGCGAACGTCACAGACGCTGCGGAGCGCCTCGGCCGTGGGAATGCGGAATGGCGACTCGTCGCTTGCCGAGTTTTCCGTTGCCAACAACCAAGTTGAGCGCTCACGGCCACCGTCCGTTTGGCTATCGCCGTCAAACGAATACGGTTCGGACTTTCGCTTTTCAAAGCAAGGTTTAGGTTCAGGCTGAGCCTAAACACCACCTGCACGAGAATTTCCGCCCGGATACGCTTGGCAGGTGACCGATACCCCGTCCTCCTACCTGGTGCTGGCCTCCCAGCGCAGCGGCAGCACACTGCTGGTCGAGTCGCTGCGCGCGACTGGGGTGGCCGGCGAGCCCCAGGAGTTCTTCCAATACCTGCCGGCCACCAGCCAGGCGCCCCAGCCGCGCGAGTGGTTCGCCGGCGTGGAGGACGAGTCGATCTTGCAGCTGCTCGACCCGCTCGATGCCGGGACGCCGGACCTGGCGCCGCCCGAGATCTGGCGCGACTACATCCGCACGGTCGGCAGGACGCCGAACGGGATATGGGGCGGCAAGCTGATGTGGAACCAGACGCCGCTCTTGTTGAACCGCGCGAAGAACCTGCCGAATCGCAGCGGCGACGGCCTGTTGGCCGCGATCACCGATGTGGTGGGTGAGGAGCCGCTGTTCATCTATGTGCATCGGCCCGACGTGATTTCGCAGGCGGTGTCGTTCTGGCGGGCGGTGCAGACGCGGGTGTGGCGAGGGCGGCCCGACCCGGCTCGCGATGCACGCGCTACCTATCACGCCGGCGCGATCGCGCACGTCGTCACCATGCTGCGCGCGCAGAACGAGGGCTGGCGGAATTGGTTCGCCGACGAGGGCGTCGAGCCGATGGAGATTCCGTATCCGGTGTTGTGGCGCAACCTGACTCAGGTGGTGGCCTCAATCCTGGAGGGGCTGGGGCTCGACCCGGGCCTGGCGCCCGAGCCGGTCCTGGAACGTCAGGCCGACCAGCGCTCCGATGAGTGGGTGGACCGGTACCGCGCGGACGCCGAGAAGCTCGGCCTGCCAACCTGACCGGAGCGCAAACCGCGCACGCCACCTAAATTCAGGGCGATCCAATCACTTGGTCGCCGCGGTCCAAGACGCCACTATTCGCACAGAATGTGGCGTCCAGGGCCACCGTGAACGAGGAGCAAGCATCGTGGGTGAACGCGCGCCGAGTGACGGGCGCGAGCAAGACGCGTCGCAACGGCCGGCCCGGCCCGCGCGGCTCGGCTCGATATCGGTGGACTGGTGGGCTACCGCGGTGGCCGGTGTGATCGTCGCGCTCGCGGTGGCCAACGTGCTCCCGAAGATCCCATGGTGACCGCGTGAGCACGGTTCGCGTCGAACCCGACGAAACGTCCGCCGAGGCCCCGTTCACCAGCACCCGTCCCCTCGACTACGTGCCGGGCATCCTGCTCCTGATCGGAGTCGGGGTGCTGGGCAAGTACGCCCAGGTCTGGTGGAACGCGGTGGCCAAGCACCAGCACTGGACGGTGCCCGACATCGAATACGTGTTGTGGGCCATCGTGATTGGGCTGCTCATCACCAACACCGTCGGCCTGCACCTGATCTTCCGGGCCGGCGTGCAGACTTACGAATTCTGGCTCAAGGTCGGCATCGTGGCGTTGGGTTCGCGATTCGTCCTCGGCGAGATCGCCAAACTCGGCGGCCTCAGCCTGGTGCAGATTCTGGTGGACATGACGATCGCCGGAACGATCATCATCGTCGCGGCGCGCGCGTTCGGGTTGTCCGGCAAGCTCGGCTCGCTGTTGGCGATCGGCACGTCCATCTGCGGGGTGTCGGCCATTGTGGCCGCGAAGGGCGCGATCCGGGCCCGCAATGCCGACGTCAGCTACGCGATCGCGGCGATCCTGGCCTTGGGCGCGGTGTCGTTGTTCGTGCTGCCGCCGCTGGGGCACGCGATCGGGCTGACCGACAACGAATTCGGGTTGTGGGCCGGACTATCGGTGGACAACACGGCCGAGACCACGGCCACCGGTTATCTGTTTTCCGACCATGCCGGCAAGATCGCGGTGCTGGTCAAATCGACGCGTAACGCGTTGATCGGATTCGTCGTCCTGGGATTCGCGCTCTATTGGGCAGGACGCGGGCAGGCCGACGAGATCGCGCCCGGCGCGAAAGCCAAGGCCGCGTTCATCTGGGCGAAGTTCCCGAAGTTCGTGCTCGGCTTCCTGGTGGTCTCGGCGATCGCGACCGCGGGCTGGTTGACCAAGGGCCAAACCGCCAACCTCGCCAACGTGTCGAAATGGGCATTCCTGCTGACCTTTGCCGGCGTGGGGCTCAACACCGACATCCGCCAGATCGCGCGCACCGGATGGCGGCCGCTGGTCGTCGCGATCATCGGGCTCACCGTCGTCGCCTTGGTCTCACTGGGCATCGTGCTTTTGACCTCACGCGTATTCGGTTGGTACGCGGGCACTTAGCCGTGAACTAGCGGCCAGCAGGGCCGTCAGCCAACGTTGGTGCCCCCCTCGGCGATCCGCCGCACCGCCCTGAGAAAGACGTCGATCTCCTCGAACGTGTTGTAGAACGCGAACGACGGCCGAACCGTGGCCTCCAACCCGAGGCGCCGCAGAGCCGGCTGCGCGCAGTGATGTCCGGCGCGCACCGCGATACCCTCCGCGTTGAGCGCCTTGCCCACTCCGAGTGGATCGCCGCCAGCACGCCGGCCGGCCCGCCGGCGTGCTGGCGAACGGCCGCGGGGAGTCGACAAAAACGGGCTCAACCGGCGAAATTGTCGAATGTCCTATAGTGGGCGTTATGCAACAGGCCACACAGCCGTGCCTTGTCCTTACGTGCCGCACCGCCGTGCACTGCTGTTGTCGTTGTTGTTGATTCCCTGACGCCGCAGAAACCCTCGCGTTTCCTCCAGGTTTGCGGGCCGCTCGCACAGGTAGCACCCAGTGGCCGCGTCGAAGCGTTAGTCAATCTTGAAGAAGGATCACCCCGCCGATGACCAATTGCCCATACGCACTGGCGTCGCCTTCGCATTCGACATCACCTGGTAGGCCGACGAAGCTTGAACCAACATCGCCCGAGGAAGACAGATGAGCATCGCAGATAACGTCACACAACTGATTGGAAACACTCCGCTGGTCCGGCTGAACCGGGTCACCGACGGGGCGGCCGCCGACGTCGTCGCCAAGCTGGAGTTCTTCAACCCCGGAAACAGCGTGAAGGACCGCATCGGGGTCGCGATGATCGATGCGGCCGAGCAAGCGGGCCTGATCAAGCCCGACACGATCATCCTCGAACCGACGAGCGGAAACACCGGCATCGCACTGGCGCTGGTGGCTGCGGCCCGCGGCTACCGCTGTGTGTTGGTCATGCCGGACACGATGAGCATGGAGCGGCGGATGCTGCTGCGCGCGTTGGGCGCCGAGATCGTGTTGACGCCGGGCGCCGAGGGGATGCCGGGCGCCATCGCCAAGTCCGAGGAACTGGCCAAGAGCGACCAACGGTATTGGGTGCCCCAACAGTTCGAAAACCCCGTGAACCGGGAGATCCACCGCAAGACCACCGCCGAAGAAGTGTGGCGCGACACCGAAGGCAAGATCGACATCTTCGTGGCCGGCGTGGGCACCGGCGGCACCATCACGGGGGTCGCCGAGGTCATCAAGGAACGCAAGCCGTCAGTGCAATTCGTCGCCGTGGAGCCGGCAGCGTCGCCGGTGCTCTCGGGCGGACAAAAAGGTCCCCACCCCATCCAGGGCCTGGGCGCCGGGTTCGTGCCTCCGGTGCTCGACATGGAACTCGTCGACGAGGTCGTCACCGTCGGCAACGAGGAGGCCATGGACGTGGCACGTCGGCTGGCACGAGAGGAGGGCTTGCTGGTCGGCATCTCGTCGGGTGCCGCGGTGGTCGGCGCCCTGCAGGTGGCCCGCCGCCCAGAAAACGCCGGAAAGCTTGTCGTCGTCGTGCTGCCTGATTTCGGCGAGCGGTATCTCAGCACGCCGTTGTTCGCCGACCTGGCGGGTTAACCATGCTCGACGCCATACGCCGGGACATCCGGGCCGCCAGGGAGCGCGATCCCGCTGCCCCGACCACGCTGCAGGTGATCTTCGCCTATCCAGGCGTGCATGCCATCTGGGGCCACCGGATCAGCCACTGGCTCTGGATCCGCGGAGCCCGGTTGGCCGCGCGGATGCTCAACGAAGTCACCCGCATCTTGACCGGAGTCGACATCCACCCCGGCGCCGTCCTGGGCGCGGGCCTGTTCATCGACCACGCCACCGGCGTGGTGATCGGCGAGACGGCCGAAGTCGGCGAGGACGTGACGATCTACCACGGCGTCACGCTCGGCGGCAGTGGGCGGGATACCGGCAAACGCCACCCGACCATCGGTGACCGGGTGACCATCGGTGCCGGCGCCAAGGTGCTCGGTGCGATCAAAATCGGCGATGACAGCCGGATCGGCGCCAACGCTGTCGTCGTCAAAGAGGTTCCGTCGAGCGCCGTAGTCATCGGGGTTCCCGGCCAGGTCATCAGCCGCCACGGGCGAAACAGCCCAGACGACTCGATGATGCCCGACCTCATCGGCGTCAGCCTCCAGTCCCTCCTCACCCGGGTCGCCAAGCTCGAGGCCTCCAACGACGGGCAACAATCCGCAAGTGTCATCCGGCCACCGGAAGCCGGCGTGTGGCACGGCGAAGACTTCTCCATCTGAGGACCAATTGAGCACTCTCGTGATCGCAGGGACGGCGGTGATCGCTGCGCTGGGGGCCGCCACTGCGGCCGGAGCGATGATCAATCGACGGTCCGGGGTACTTCGCGAGACAAGTCCCGGTCTCCCACAGGACACGGCAGACCTCGGTTTGTCCGACGCGGGTCCCACAGTCGTCCATTTCACCGCAGCATGGTGCGGTCCGTGCGCTTCGGTGCGTCGCGTGATCGAGCAAGTGTGCAGCGACCTCCCCGACGTGACGCATCTCGAAATCGACATCGACGCCAATCCTGCTGCCGCCAAGCGGCTTTCGGTGTTGTCGCTGCCAACTACCTTCATCTTCGACGCCGACGGCCGGCAGCGATACCGCAGCGCGGGCGTCCCCAAGGCCGCTGACCTGCGCCAGGCGCTGCAACCTCTGCTGGCCTGACCGCGGCGCCGGCGCTTCGAATGCCGTTCGAGATGCGATCACCGCGATCGACGCTACGGTTGGCGTAAGCGACCGCGTCACGGACGGAGATTGCGATGAGCGACCCCCACGCGCCAAAGATCCCGGCGGCGCTGTCCTCGCCGAGTCTGAATCGTGGGGTCGGCTTCACGCACGAGCAGCGGCGGCGGCTGGGCCTGACCGGGCGGCTCCCACCGGCCGTGCTCTCGCTCGACGAGCAGGCCGACCGGGTGTGGCATCAATTGCAAAGCCTGGCAACGGATCTAGGCCGAAACCTGCTGTTGGAGCAGCTGCACTACCGCCACGAACTGCTCTACTACAAGGTGCTGGAGGATCATCTGCCGGAACTGATGCCGGTGGTCTACACGCCCACCGTCGGGGAAGCCATTCAACGGTTTTCCGACGAGTACCGGGGACAGCGCGGGCTTTTCCTGAGCATCGACGAGCCCGACGAGATCGAGCCCGCCTTCGCAACTTTCGGGCTGGAACCCGACGACGTCGACCTGATCGTGTGCACCGATGCCGAGGCGATCCTGGGCATCGGCGATTGGGGCGTGGGTGGCATCCAGATCGCGGTGGGGAAGTTGGCGCTCTATACCGCCGGTGCCGGCATCGATCCCCGTCGCTGCATCGCGGTCTCCCTTGACGTGGGCACCAATAACGAACAACTGCTTCAGGATCCGTTCTACTTGGGCAATCGGCACGCCCGGCGCCGCGGCGACGAGTACGACGACTTCGTCAACCGCTACATCGAAACCGCCCACCGGCTGTTCCCGAAGGCGATCCTGCATTTCGAAGACTTCGGTCCGCTGAACGCCCGGCGGATCCTGCACACGTACGGCGACAAGTACTGCGTGTTCAACGACGATGTCCAGGGCACCGGCGCGGTGGTCGTCGCGGCCGTGTACGGCGGATGCCACGTCACCGGCGTGCCGATGCGCGTCCAGCGGGCCGTCGTCTTCGGGGCGGGCACCGCCGGGATCGGGGTGGCAGACCAGATTCGCGACGCGATGGTGTCCGACGGCGCCACCATCGAGCAGGCGACGGCGCAGATCTGGCCGATCGACAAGCAGGGCCTGCTATTCGACGACATGGACGACCTGCGCGATTTCCAGGTCCCCTACGCCAAGAACCGCGCCCGGCTGGGCGTGGGAGCGGGAGATCGGGTGGGATTGGTGGACACCATCAAGCTCGCCTCCCCCACCATCCTGCTCGGCTCCTCGGCCGTGTTCGGCGCCTTCACCGAGAAGGTCGTGCAGGCCATGACCGCGTCATGTGAGCGCCCGATGATCTTCCCGCTGTCCAACCCCACATCCCGCATGGAGGCCATGCCGGCCGACGTGCTGCAGTGGTCCGACGGCAAGGCGCTGATCACCACCGGCACCCCGGTCGCACCGGTCGAATACGGCGGCACCATCTACACCATCGGCCAGGCCAACAACGTGCTGGTGTTTCCCGGAATCGGGCTGGGCATCATCGTCGCAGGGGCCCGGCTGCTGACCAAGGGGATGCTGCAGGCGGCGGCGAAAGCCGTTGTGCTGCAGGCTAGCCCGTCAGCCACCGGGGATTCACTGCTACCCGATGTCAGGGAATTGCGCGCCATCTCGACGGCGGTCGCCGAGGCCGTGTATCACGCAGCGGTCGCCGACGGGGTGGCCACCCGCACGCACGCCGATCCGCGGCAAGCCGTCCTCGACACCGTCTGGGCCCCGGCGTACGACTAGTGCTTTACGGATGGTCCCGCCCCAGGGTCGTTCGGGTGCGGCGCCAGCGGCGTCACCTTATCGGTACGCCACACGCGCAGCGGCATCGAGGCCAGCACCTCCTCGGGCCGGTCGGCGTCAGCAGCGGCGAACAGACCGAGCGTGCGCCACTCACCCGGCCGCAGCGGCGGCCGCCATAAGCGCAACAGGTGCCCCTGCTCGGCGAGCTCGCGGGAATGCGCGGCCTCTCGGGCCCGGACCTCGTCGACCGTCTCCGTCGGGGTGCCATCCGGGACGTGCGTCGTCATCGTGACCAGGAACTCCACCAGTCCTCCTAATTGGTTGCGCTCACAGTAAATTCACGAGGGACGGCGCGCCAGCGCAATGGCGCGACGCGCGGCAGGCAGACAAGGCAAGGAGACCTCAATTGACCGCCGATCAGGCCCACCAGAAAGTCGCGATCATCACCGGCGCCTCGCAGGGCATGGGTGCCGCCCTGGTCGAGGCCTACCGCGAACTCGGTTACGCCGTGGTGGCCAACTCACGCTCGATCGCCGCCGGCGATGACCCCCGCGTGGCGGCCGTCGCCGGTGACGTCGCTGATCCCGCGACCGCCGACCGTATCGTGGCGACGGCGGTGGAGCGGTTCGGTCGGGTGGACACGCTGATCAACAACGCGGGCGTCTTCGTCCCCAAGCCGTTCACCGAGTACACGGCGGCGGACTACGAGTTCGTGACCGGGGTGAACCTCGCCGGCTTCTTCCACGTCACGCAGCGAGCCATCGCCCGAATGCTCAGCCAAGGCGGGGGCGGCCACGTCGTGAACATGACCACGTCGCTGCTCGACCAGGCCAACTCCGCGGTCCCCGCGGGATTGACCGCCCTCACCAAGGGCGGCCTGGCGGCGGTGACCAAATCGTTGGCCATCGAGTACGCACGCAGCGGGATCCGCGTCAACGCCATCTCCCCGGGCAACATCGCCACGCCGATGCATGCCGACGACGACACCGCCGCGCTGGCCGCCATGCATCCCCTGGGCCGGATGGGCGCCATCGCCGACGTCATCGAGGGGGTTCGATACCTGGAGGCCGCGACCTTCGTGACCGGGGAGACCCTCCACATCGACGGCGGCCAGAGCGCCGGACACTGAGTCTCAACCTTGCTCCCCCGCCTGGACTCGAACCAGGAACCTATCGGTTAACAGCCGAACGCTCTGCCAATTGAGCTACAGGGGATCAACACGATCGCGGGACGACTCTAGCGTACTGGCATAACCGCACCCAACTGGACAGGACCGACTTCGTCTCGCCCCGGGGACCGGATCGGGCGCGCACGCACCGGGTCGGGTGAGGCAGGATGGGAACGGTCGCTAGTCGGGAGGAACGCTTTGATCCGGTATGTCGTGGTGCTGGGACTGGGTTACGTGCTGGGCTCGAAGGCCGGGCGTCGCCGATACGAACAGATCGTCGGCACCTATCGGGCGCTGACCAGCAGCCCCGTGGCCAAGTCGGTGATCCAGGGTGGGCGCCGCAAGATCGCGAACCGGATCTCCCCGGACGCCGGATTCGTGACCGTCGCCGCGATCGACGACCAAACGGCCGTCTTGGAGCGCGGCGCCGAGCGACCGGCCGACGAGGTCCTCACATCGTCAGATCATCGCCGCTAGCCTGCTCCAGCAGGCTGCGCCGGTAGGCCTCCATGGCGACCAGGTCACCGAATAGCGCGTGGTACTCGTCGCCCTGTTCGATCGGCGACATGCGCTGCAGCTTGGACTTCACCTCGGCGATCTGGCGGCCCATCCACACCTCTTGCAGGCGGGCCAGCACGCCGGCGATGTAACGCACCAGCTTCTCGTCGTCGTCGACCTGGATGGCCTCCACCCCGAGCTCACTGACCAGCCCCGCGGTGAGGTCTGAGCCGGCCCGTTGGCGCACCGCGTCGATCCACTGCCCCCCGGTGATGCCGCTCGACGTGCCGCCCGCGGCCTCGATGGCCGCGCGCACGGCGGCGTAACCGGGATGGGTGAAGCTTTCGACGGGCAGGGTGTCGAATACCGGGCCGGCCAGCGCCGGGTACTGCAACGCCGACTTGAGCGCCGCGCGCTGCGGCCTGAGCGTCGGATCACGAGGGTCCGGAAGTGAGGCGGCGGGGCGACCCGGGGCCGCCGCACGGGGCTGCTGAGCGCCGCCGCGAGGGGCGTTCGCGGCGGAACCGGCCCGCGCCGGGGCCGGCGACTTCTTGGCCTGGCTGCGCACCCGGTCGATGACCTGCGCCACGTCGTCCCAGCCGACCCAGCCCGCGAGCTGGCGCGCGTACTCGTCGCGCAGCGTGGGGTCTTTGATCTGGCTCACCATCGGCACGCAGCGGCGCAGCGCCGCGACCCTGCCCTCGGCGCTGTCCAGGTCCATCTCGGCGAGCGCGCTGCGTATCGCGAATTCGAACAAGGGCGTGCGCCGCGCCACCAGATCGCGCAGCGCGCCGTCGCCGGATTTCAACCGCAGGTCGCAGGGATCCATGCCGTCCGGGGCCACGGCGACGAACGACTGCCCCGCCAGATTCTGCTCGCCGCCGAAGGCCTTGAGCGCCGCGGCGCGGCCGGCCGCGTCACCGTCGAAGACGTAGATCAGCTCGCCGCGGAAGAAACTGTCGTCCATCATCAGCCGGCGCAGCATCGACAGGTGCTCATCACCGAATGCGGTGCCGCACGACGCCACGGCGGTGGTGACGCCGGCCAGATGCATCGCCATCACATCGGTGTAGCCCTCGACGACGACGGCCTGGTGCCCCTTGGCGATGTCGCGCTTGGCCAGATCGATGCCGAACATCACCGACGACTTCTTGTACAGCAGCGTCTCAGGGGTATTGATGTACTTGGCTTCCATCGGGTCGTCGTCGAAAAGGCGGCGGGCGCCGAACCCGATCACCTCGCCGGCCGCGCTGCGGATGGGCCACAACAGCCGGCGGTGGAAGCGGTCCATCGGGCCGCGCCGCCCCTGTCGCGACAGGCCGGCCGCTTCCAGCTCCTTGAACTCGAAACCCTTGCGCACCAGATGTTTTGTCAGTGAATCCCACCCGGATGGGGCGAATCCGCAGCCGAACCGGCGGGCCGCCTCGGCGTCGAAATTCCGTTCCGTCAGGTACTGGCGGGCCGGTGCCGCCTCGTCGGATTCCAGCGCCGCCGCGTAGAACTCCGCCGCGGCCGCGTTGGCCGCGACGAGCCGGCTGCGGCTGCCGCGGTCGCGCTGCACGCTGGTCGCCGGGCCGGTGTAGCTGATGGTGTGGCCGATCCGGTCGGCGAGCAGCTCGACGGCCTCGACGAAGGTGACGTGTTCGATCTTCTGGATGAAGGCGTAGACGTCGCCGCCCTCCCCGCAACCGAAGCAGTGGAAGTGGCCGTGGTTCGGGCGAACGTGGAACGACGGCGACTTCTCGTCGTGAAACGGACACAGGCCCTTGAGGGAATCGGCTCCCGCGCGCCGCAATTGGACGTAGTCGCCGACGACTTCCTCGATGCGGACCCGCTCGCGGATGGCGGCGATGTCGCGATCGGGAATCCGGCCCCGGCCCCGGGCCCGGGCGTCGCCGTCCGCGCGTGAACCTGCCGGGCTGGACATCGGCTCAGTCTAGAGCGCCGAACCGGCCGGCTATCCCGTTCCGATGACGCCGCATGCCACCCGTTCCATCGCGTTATCGGTGTTTTCGGCGCCGTGCAGCATCAACGCTTTGCCCTCGCCGCCCACCAGGACGTCCCGGTTGAACGCATCGGTGGTGGTCACCAGGTAGGCCGAGCCGTCCGAACGCACCTCCAGCGACGTGAGGTCACCGCTTTCCGGCTTACCGGTGTGTCCGGGCGCGTTGTAGTGACCGCCGGCGGACAGGAAGTTGCCGGGCGCACCACCGGTCGGGGCGACGGAGTTGGGCTCGCACTTGCCGATCTGGTGGACATGCAGGCCGTGGAAGCCCGGCGACAGGATGCCGCCGGCCACGGTCTTGACGGTGACGGTCACGTACCCGCCGGTGAAGTCGAACGTCGCCGTGGCAACCGACCGCCCGTCCGGCGTCTTCAGTTGCGCGGTGAGCGATTCGCCGTTGGGCGCGGGCGTCGTCGTCTCACCCGACGACGCCGGTGGGGCGCTCTTCACCGGAGGGGTGGTGCCAGGCTGGGTGCTGGCGTGTTGGGGTGAGCTGCAGGCGGTCATGGCGACGACGGGAAGCCCCACCGCGAGGGTGGCGATACCGCTGAATTTGGTCATGTCGGGCAGCCTAGCCCGCGGCGAGGACGGGATCGCCGTGGGATGAGCGGGCGGCTAACCGGTGGCCTGGCGCGCGTCGATACGTTCCAGCCGGCCCTCGGTGTACGAGGCGATCTGATCGACGATCACCCGTAGCCGGGCGCGGTCGTCGGCGGCGGTGGTGAACGCAGCGGCGAAGACCGGGTCGAGTGTCTGAGGCGCCCCTGAGTAGAGCCACTGCGCCACCCGGTGGATCCGTTCGCGCTGCAGGCGCTGGGTGTCCAGATGCCTCGGATCGGACATGATGAATTGCAGCGCCAGGATTTTCAGCAAGGCGACCTCGGCCCGCACCAAGTCGGGCACCAGCAGGTCGGCCCGGTAGCGGACCAGCGGCCCGGGCCCGGCCGCGGCGCGGGTGGTGGCGATGGCGGCGGAGGCGAACCTGCCGACCAATTCACTGGTGAGCCTCTTGAGCGCGACCGCGGCGGCCAGCGTGGCGTCGTACTTGCCGACCGCGGCGACCACGGGCAGACCGGACAGCCGCCGGGCGGCCGCCATGAAGTCGTCGGCGCTCACCCGGGAGAATTCGCTCTCGCCGAGTTTGGCGAGGGCGGCCGCCTCGTCGTCGTCGGCGAGCACGCGCAGGTCGATGCGCTGGGAGACGACGCCGTCCTCGACGTCGTGCACCGAATAGGCGATATCGTCGGCCCAGTCCATCACCTGCGCTTCCAGGCACATCCGGCCCTCCGGCGCGCGGGCGCGGACCCAAGCCGCCGGCTCGCGGTCCTCGTCGTAGAACCCGAACTTTCTCATTTGTTGACCAAGCCCCCTGCCGCGGTACCACGGATACTTGGTGACCGCGTCGAGGGAGGCGCGGGTCAGGTTGAGCCCCGCGCTATTGCCTTGCTCGTCAAGCACTTTGGGCTCGAGGCTGGTCAAGATGCGGAAGTTCTGTGCGTTCCCCTCGAACCCGCCGTAGTCGGCGGCGAACTCATCCAGGGCGCGCTCGCCGTTGTGGCCGTATGGTGGGTGCCCGATGTCGTGGGCCAAGCCGGCCAGCTCGACCAGGTCGAGGTCGCAGCCCAAGCCGACCGCCATCCCCCGCCCGATCTGGGCAACCTCCAGGGAATGCGTCAGCCGGGTGCGTGGTGTGTCACCTTCGCGGGGCCCGACGACCTGAGTCTTGTCGGCCAGCCGGCGCAGCGCGGCACTGTGCAGCACCCGGGCCCGGTCCCGGGCGAAGTCGGTCCGGTGCTGACCTTCCGTGCCCGGCAGACCGGCAGTCTTCGGAGCTTCGCGTACCCGCCGTTGACGGTCGAAGTCGTCGTAAGGGTCTTGCCGATTCATGTCCGCCTTCTTAGTCACCGCAGCACAGTCTGCCAGGGAATGCAGGACGAGGGACCGCTCCGCCGGACGGCTCATTGCCCGCGTCGCCGCGGGGCTAGATTGACGTCATGCGCACTGCCCGCCTGCTCGGTGTGATCGCGACAATCCTCGCAATCGCTTTCAGCGGCGGCCTGCTCGTGGCACCCGGGGCCGGCGCACAACCCCCGTTCCGGCTGGCGGATTACGTCACCGACAACGCGGGCGCCCTGTCGGAATCCGGCCGCGCGGCGGTCACGTCCGCGGTGCGCAAGCTGTACACGGATCGCCACATCCGGCTGTGGGTGGTCTACGTCGACGACTTCTCCGACCAGAGCCCGGTGAACTGGGCACAGCGCACGGTGCGTACCAGCGATCTGGGCGACTATGACGCCCTGCTGGCCGTCGCCACCGGCAGCCGCGCCTACGCCTTCCTGGTGCCGTCCACCGTCAAGAGCGTCAACGCCCGCCAGGTCGATGACTTGCGGCGCAACAAGATCGAGCCCGCCTTGCACAACGGCGACTGGAGCGGGGCCGCCGTCGCGGCGGCCAACGGGCTGAACACGTCACCGGGTTCGTCGGGCCGGGTGGCCCTGCTGGTCACGCTGGCAATAATTCTCGTCGCGCTGGCTGCCCTGCTGTTGGTCATGCGCTATCGCAGTCGGCGCCGGCGCGCGGCCGAATTGGCCGCGGCCCGACGGGTCGACCCCACCGACTCCCAAGCGCTGGCCGCCGTGCCGCTGCAGGCCCTCGACGACCTGTCGCGCGCATTCGTCGTGGACGTCGACAACGCCGTGCGAACCAGCTCCAACGAACTCGACCTGGCGATCGCGGAGTTCGGTGAAGAGCGGACCCAGCCCTTCACCCAGGCCCTGACCAACGCCAAAGCCGCTCTCTCCCAAGCGTTCACGGTGCGACAGCAGCTGGACGACAGGACCCCGGAGACGCCCGACCAGCGCCGCGAGTTGCTCACCCGGGTCGTCATGTCGGCGTCGCGCGCCGATCGGGAACTGGAGTCGCAGACCGAGGCGTTCGAGAAGCTGCGCGATCTGGTGATCAACGCCCCGTCGCGGCTCGACGCGCTGACCCAGCAATACGTTGAGCTCACCACCCGGATAGCGCCGTCAGAGCAGCGGCTGGCCGAGCTGCACGACCAATTCGACGCTACCGCACTGATTTCCGTGTCGGGCAATGTCTCGGCCGCCAAGGAGCGGCTGGCGTTCGCCGACCGCAACATCGGTACCGCCCGGGATTTGGCCGCCGAAGCCGTCACCGGCCGGCAGGCCGGCTTGGTGGATGCGGTCCGCGCCGCGGAGTCCGCGCTCGGGCAGGCGCGGGCGCTGCTGGACTCGGTGGACAACGCGGCCAGCGACATCCAGCACGCCATCGACCGGCTGCCGTCGGCCATGGCCGACATTCAGGCCGACATCAACCGGGCGGGCGGGCTCTTGCAGAAAGGGCAGACAACCGCTCACACCGGCGATCTGCGCGCGGCGCGCGATGCGGCCACACGGGCCGTCGACCGCGCGCGCGCCGGCGGCTCCACCGACCCGCTCGGCGCGTTCGCCGAGTTGTCCAGGGCGGATGCCGATCTCAACGGGCTGCTGGTCACGCTGGCGCAGGAGCAGGCCGCCGCCGAGCAGCTCAACCGGTCATTGGAGCAGGCGTTGTTCACCGCCGAGTCGCGGGTGCGAGCGGTTTCCGACTACATCGATACGCGCCGCGGCAGCATCGGCCCGGAGGCCCGCACCCGGCTGGCGGAAGCCACCCGATATCTGCAGGCCGCGCGGGACAAGAGGGCGACGCATCCGACCGAGGCGATTTCGGACGCCAATGCGGCCTCGACGCTGGCTGCCCAGGCGCAGTCGCTGGCCAATGCCGATGTGCAATCGATTCAGCGCGCCTACGCGCGGCGCGGGGGCGGTGACATGGGAGCAATGCTGGGCGGCATCATCATCGGCAATCTGCTCGGCGGGGGCATGCGGGGCGGCTTCGGCGGCTGGAGCCCCACATCGTTCGGCGGGTCGTCGGGGGGATCGTCCGGCGGCGGCTTCATGGGTGGCGGCGGCCGATTCTGAGCCGCTCGCCCTAGAACCCGGCGGTCAACCGGCGGCCGGTGAATGCGGAATCACGCCTCCGCTGCGCGGTACGTCGAAGCGGGGCTCGGCTTCGCCTTCCCACCGCTGCCAGTCGTTCCATTCTTTGGGGTCCGCGACCGCGGCCGGGGCGGGAGCGTCGGCCGCCGCGTCGCCGGGGTCGGCGCTCACTTCCGGCTTCGGGGCCCAGTGGTCGTAGTCATCCGGCGGTACGACCACGCCCCAAACGAGTGGCACCGACAGGCCGCCGAGCATCCCCGACTCACCCCGAACCGCCGAGACCGAGTCATCTGGTAACGGCGGACCAAGAGGCAAAAGCATGTTGCCCCCTTCCACAGCCGATTTTCGGATGCTGTGGCCGAACCTAATAACAGCAAGCAGGCACATCGTAAGCCAAACTTCAGACAAATACCCGAAAAACGTGGATTTGCTTCCGCGGGGCATCCCCGACCCCCGGGCCGGAGCCGGCAAGCAGGCTCAGCGCCCGCGAACGGACGGTGGCCCCGCTATCCGCCCTTGGTCCGCGGCACCACCTTGGGCCGCGACTGAACAACGTGTGGGTTCTCCCCACCGCGGCGGCCCCTGCGGTCGGTCTTGTTTTTGTCGGTATCGCGTTCGTCCATCGCCATGGCCATGGCCGACGTGGAGCCGGCGGATGCGGGCGACGCGGAGGACGATCCCCCGGTCGCGATCGGCGTCGGTAATTGGGTGCCCAACGCCGGCACCGCGAGACTGGTCAGCACCGCCGGCACCGGCATCGAGCCCTGCCAGGTCGGCGGCACCGTGATCGCTCCCACGAACCGAGCGGTGCCCAACCCCGCCGTGGCGACGCCCAGCCCACCGAGCGATTGCGGCGCTTGGAGGCCGCCGGTGGCGAGCGGCGTCTGTGCGGCCACGGTGGTGACACCGGCCATCGCGGGCGCCGCCGGCCCGACGTTGTGGGCCAGCACCATCATCGGGGACATCAGCGCGGTCGCGGGGTACATGCCAATCGGCGCCAGGGCGGTCATCGTCGTCACCGGCATCGACGACAGTAAGGACGTCACGGACGAGAGGCCGGGGAAGAACGCCCCGAGCACCGCCTGCAGCTGCGAAACAAAGCTGGCCCCCAGCGCTCCGAACGCCTGGGACGCGAAGTCCAGCGGCGCCGTCACCAGGCCCGCCAATCCGCCCAGAGCCACCGGCGGGGCGCTGAACGCCGGCAACGTCGCGGCAACCGTCCGCGCCCCGACGTGATAGCCCACCATCGCGGCCACGTCCTGGGCCCACATCTCCATGTACTCGATTTCGGTCATCGCGATCGCCGGGGTGTTCTGACCGAAGAAGTTCGTGGCGATGAGCATTAACAGCCGGAGGCGATTCGCAAGCACCTCCGGGGTGGGCACCGTCGCCATGAACGCCGCCTCATAGGCCGCCGCCGCCGCCGTCGCCTGGGCGGCCGCCATCTCGGCCTGCCCGGCGGCCGAGATCAGCCACTGCAGATACGGCGTCGCCGCCGCCACCATCGCCACCGACGACGGGCCCGTCCAGGGACCCGCTGCCACTCCCGTCACAACCGACTCAAACGACGCCGCCGCAGCCGCCAAATCCGCCGCCAGTGCTTCCCAGGCCGATGCCGCCGTCAACAGCGGGCCGGGGCCGGCGCCGCCGTACATCAGGGCAGAGTTGATCTCGGGGGGGAAGAACATAAAAGCAGGAATCATCACATCCCCAACCCACCGACTACCGAGTCAACGGCACCTACACCCATGCGAACCGACAGCCACCCCCGGCGACTAGACACGTGAGCAACATCCGCATCGAGCCTAAGCCAATCGGTTACCCAAATGCCGTTTTTTACGAAACGTTTAATTAGGCGCGGCGGCGGGGTGTCGATGCCGGTCAGGGGGCAAGGCGGGAGCTCCGAAAGGCGCGGCGCCAGCCCCGGTCAGCAACCCTTGAGCCGCGCCGCCAGGTAGTCGGCGACGGCATTCATCGCGACCCGTTCCTGCGTCATGTCATCGCGCCGGCGCACCGTGACGGCGTTGTCTTCGAGGGAGTCGAAATCCACCGTCACGCAGAACGGCGTCCCCACCTCGTCCTGGCGCCGGTAGCGGCGCCCGATCGCGCCGGCGTCGTCGAAATCGATGTTCCAGCACCTGCGCAACTCGGCGGCCAGGTCGCGGGCCTTGGGACTCAAGTCGGCGTGCCGGGACAGCGGCAGCACCGCGGCCTTAACCGGGGCCAATCGCGGATCCAGGCGGAGCAGCGTGCGCTTCTCCATCACACCCTTGGCGTTCGGCGCCTGGTCCTCGGTGTAGGCGTCGATCAGAAACGCCATGAACGACCGCGTCAGCCCCGCCGCCGGTTCGATGACATAGGGGATGTACCGGGTATCGGTGCCCTGGTCGTAGTACGACAGGTCGGCGCCGGAATGTTTTGCGTGCGTGGACAAGTCGAAATCGGTCCGGTTGGCGACGCCCTCCAGCTCGCCCCACGGGTTGCCCGCGAAGCCGAACTTGTACTCGATGTCGACCGTCCGGTCGGAGTAGTGCGAAAGCTTCTCGGGAGGGTGTTCGTATAACCGCAGATTCTCCGGGTCGATACCCAGCTCGAGATACCACTGCAGGCGGGTGTCGATCCAATACTGATGCCATTCCTTCGCGGTCGACGGCTCCACGAAGAATTCCATTTCCATCTGCTCGAACTCGCGGGTCCGGAAAATGAAGTTGCCCGGCGTGATCTCATTTCGAAAACTCTTGCCGATCTGACCGATACCGAACGGCGGCTTCTTGCGCGCGGTGGTGACCACGTTGGCGAAGTTGACGAAGATGCCCTGCGCGGTCTCCGGACGCAGATAGTGCAGGCCCTCCTCGGTCTCGATCGGCCCGAGGTGGGTCTTGAGCATCATGTTGAACTCGCGCGGCTCGGTCCACTGGCCCTTGGTTCCGCAATCCGGGCAGACGATCTCGGTCATCGGCACCGAGTCGGGGTCGTCAATCCCCTTCTTGGCCGCGTACGCCTCCTGCATGTGGTCCTGGCGATGCCGGTGATGGCAGTTCAGGCACTCGACCAGCGGATCGTGGAAGACCTCGACGTGGCCGGAGGCCACCCAGACCTGCCGCGGCAGGATGATCGACGAATCGATGCCCACGACGTCGTCGCGCCCGGTGACCACCGCTCGCCACCACTGACGCTTAATGTTCTCCTTGAGTTCCACTCCCAGCGGGCCGTAGTCCCACGCCGACCGGGTGCCGCCGTAGATCTCACCCGAAGGAAAGACGAAGCCGCGACGTTTGGCCAGGTTCACTACGGTGTCGATGACGGACGCCACGGGGTGGTGCACTCCCTTTCCGGGTTAGGACGGGCACGAGCGGCGCTCGACCGCCGTGCGCAGAGCATTCGTCATCGTAACGATCGGCCCCCCGGTCTTTGACATGCGTCATCATGCATGTGACAGTGGAAGTCGACCGCCGCACGGCGCACCCTCCCGCTACCTGGCCCTTCTCGAGGTGATGACTCTCTCCATGGCGATGTCCCCCTCCCCGCCTTCCTCGTTGTCGGCCACCGCCGACGGCGACGTGGGACCGGTGATGAGCGTGGTTGCCCACGAGCACGGCGAAACCGGCCCCGGCGGACACGCGCCGGCCGATTACCCCGTCCCGCCGCCCCGGGAGATTCTCGACGCGGCCGGTGAGCTGCTGCGCGCGCTGGCCGCTCCGGTGCGGATCGCCATCGTGTTGCAGCTGCGTGAATCCCAGCGCTGCGTGCACGAGCTGGTCGACGCGCTCGGCGTGCCGCAGCCGCTGGTCAGCCAGCACCTGAAGATCCTGAAGGCCGCCGGCGTCGTCGCCGGGGAGCGATCCGGCCGCGAGGTGCTGTACCGGCTTGCCGACCACCACCTGGCGCACATCGTGGTGGACGCGGTCGCCCACGCGAGCGAGGACACCCAATGACACGCGCCGGCCACGATGCAGGACCCGCGTGCGGGGGACGGCACCAATGACAGGCGCGAGTGTCCGGTCGACCCGTCAGCGGGCGGCGATCTCCACGCTGATGGACACCCTCGACGACTTCCGCTCGGCGCAGGAGTTGCACGACGAGCTCCGCCGCCGCGGCGAGAACATCGGGCTGACCACGGTCTACCGGACGCTGCAGTCAATGGCGGCGGCGGGAATGGTCGACACACTTCGCACCGACACCGGGGAGTCGGTCTACCGCAGGTGCTCCGAACACCACCATCACCATCTGGTCTGCCGCAGCTGCGGTTCCACGATCGAAGTCGGTGACCACGAGGTCGAGGAGTGGGCGGCCCAAGTCGCCTCCAAATACGGCTATTCCGACGTCAGCCACACCATCGAGATCTTCGGCACCTGTTCCCAGTGCGGGACCTAGGTTGACCCGAAGCCGGCCGAACGCGGCACGGCGGAAAAAAGTTACCGAAAAGGTGTCCCGTCACGCGCCCGCCGCGTGCTCCTACCCATGAGTGGCCCACGGGCCGAGGCAAGCACGAACTCGAGGGAATTGAGAGCAACATGCGGAACCACCCATCGCCCCACCTGCGGCCCGTACGCGACGTCGAGGCTCCGTCACTGCAATTTCGCACCATCCATGGCTACCGGCGGGCCTTCCGGATCGCCGGTTCGGGACCGGCTCTGCTGCTGATCCACGGCGTCGGCGACAAGTCCACGGCATGGGAGCCGGTACACGCCAAACTCGCGCGACGGTTCACGGTCATCGCACCGGATCTGCTGGGCCACGGGGAATCGGACAAACCACGCGCCGACTACTCGTTGGCGGCCTTCGCGAACGGTATGCGCGACTTGCTTGCCGCGCTTGACATTGACCGCGTCACGCTGGTCGGGCATTCGTTCGGTGGCGGTGTCGCAATGCAATTCGCCTATCAGTACCCGCAGTTGGTAGAACGCATCGTGCTGGTCAGCAGCGGTGGCGTCGCCCGGGAGGTGAGTGTGGCCTTGCGGTTGGCGGCGATGCCGTTGGGCAGCGAGGCCCTGGCCATGCTGCGCACGCCGGGCGTGATGCCTGCGATTCGACTGTTCGGACGGGCCATGGCTACCGTGTTGGGCCCCACCAACTTCGGGCACGATGTCGCCGATGTGGTGAATCTGCTCGAGGGCTTCCGGGACCCGCGCGCGTTGTCGGCGTTCGCGCGCACGTTGCGGTCGGTGGTGGACGGGCGCGGCCAATTCGTCACCATGCTGGACCGAAGCTATCTCGCGCAACCCATTCCGGTGCAAGTGATCTGGGGTGAGGACGACTTCGTGATCCCGGTAGAGCATGCCCGGATGGCCCACGAGGCGATGCCCGGATCACGCTTGGAGATCTTCGAAAACTCCGGGCACATGCCGTTCAAAGACGACCCGGATCGCTTCGTCGAAGTCGTCGAGCGGTTCGTCGACTCGACCCGACCGGCTCAGCACGACCAAGACCTCCTACGCTCGTTGCTGCAGACCCGCGTGGACGGAAACGCCCCGGGATCGATAGCCGCCGCTCTGGCCGAATCGGCGGTGTCCTAGCGCCCTACCCCGTCAACGTGCGACGGATATCGGCGCCGCTGTCCAGCACCAACAGCACCAGGGTGCGCAGCGCGTCGTCGGTCAAGCCGGCGCCGGGAAAGTTGTAGCGCAGCATCACGTCGGCGCTCTTTGCGGCGCCCCTGCCCGAGTTGCGTTGCACGGCCTTGTCGTTAACCTTCTCGATCGTCGTGACGCTGCCGAAATTGCTGGCGCGGGCCTGCTTGGCGACCTGATCGCTGACCTTCTTGGTCAGCGGCAGATCCCACGCCAAGACTTGCGTGAGCGACACCAGGTCGAGGTCCTCGGCGATATTCACCACCCGCAACGAAGCGATGGTCCCGGCATGGCGCACCGTCAGCGCCCCGTCGGACTCCTCCTGAACCGCAAGGACCACGCCGAGTACCGAAGCCAGACGCTCCTGCAGTGATGGCATTGGATCCTCCCCGTGAGGACCCGTTGCGCCCGGCTCCGCCGCGCTTCCGGTCCCCACTACGCGCTCCCGAACCTTCTGTTGCGCGAAGCGTATTCCTCGCACGCCGCCCACAGGTCGCGCCGGTCGTAGTCCGGCCACAACTTGTCCTGGAAGATGTACTCGGCGTACGCGGCCTGCCACAGCATGAAGTTGCTGGACCGCTGTTCCCCCGAGGTCCTCAGGAAGAGGTCCACGTCGGGGATGTCGGGCCGTTGCAGGTGATGCGCCACCGTCGACTCCGTGATGCGCTCCGGATTCAGCCTGCCGGCGGCGGCTAGGCGCGCGATTTCCTTTGCGGCGTCAGCGATTTCGGCACGACCTCCGTAGTTGACACAGTAGTTGACCGTGATGACGTCGTTGTCCTTCGTCATGTCCTCCGCGATCGCCAACTCGTTGATCACGCTGCGCCACAGCCGTGGCCGCGAACCCACCCACCGGATTTTGACCCCTATGGTCTTCAAGTTCACGCGGCGCATGCGGACCACGTCCCGGTTGAAGCCCATCAGGAAGCGGACCTCCTCGGGGGACCGCTTCCAGTTCTCGGTGGAAAATGCATAGAGGCTCAGCCACTTGATGCCGATTTCTATTGCGCCACAGACGACGTCAATGACTACCGCCTCGCCCGCGCGGTGGCCATCGGTGCGCGTCAGTCCCTGTTCGGTGGCCCAGCGGCCGTTGCCGTCCATCACGATGGCCACATGGTTGGGCAATCGGTCCGCCGGAATACGCGGCGGGCTTGCTTTCGAGGTGTGCTGCGGCGGGCGGCTCGGGCCGCCGTCACGAGATGGCGGTAGTTCGGGGAAGACCACCGGCCATGTCGATTTGTCGGGGAAAACCGGGTAATCGTCGGGCGCCGGGGGCAACTGCGGGAAACCGGTCGACTTGAGCTTGCGCTCGGCTTTAGCCACAGTCCAACTGCTCCATCAGCGCTGCGCGCCGTTCGGCGATGGTGCGGTCGACGTGATACGTCCGTTCCACCAGTGGCAACGTCTTGAGCTGGCGTTCCAGATGCCATTGCAGGTGCGCGGCCACCAGTCCGCTGACGTAGCTGCGGTGCGATTGCGGGGCCTCTTCGGCGAACACCCAATCGCCGTCGTGCAGCGCCGACATCAGATCCAGCACGCCCGGCGGCGGTGTCGTCGAACCGGCCGGGCGGCAGTGCGTGCAGACGCTGCCCCCGGCGCCGACGTGAAACGCGCGGTGCGGCCCTGGCGTGGCGCACCGGGCGCACTCGGTCAGCGCCGGCGCCCACCCGGCGATGCCCATGGCACGCAGCAGGTAGGCGTCCAGCAGCAGGTCCCGGGAGCGGCGGCCGTCGGCCACCGCCCGCAAGGCGCTGACCGTGAGCCGGTGCAGGGTCGGGGCGGGGGCCCGCTCCTCCCCGGCGAGGCGTTCGGCGGTTTCCAACATCGCGCACCCACAGGTGTAGCGGCCGTAATCGCTGACGATGTCGGTGGCGAACGCGTCGATCGAGACGACCTGGGTGACGATGTCGAGATTGCGGCCGGGGTGCAGTTGCGCGTCGATGTGCGCGAACGGTTCCAGCCGCGCGCCGAATTTGCTGCGGGTGCGGCGAACGCCCTTCGCCACCGCCCGAACCAATCCGTGGTCACGGGTGAGCAGCGTGACGATCCGGTCGGCTTCGCCGAGCTTGTGTTGGCGCAACACCACCGCCCGGTCTCGATACAGCCGCATCACCATAGTTTTGCACCCCGCCGCGACAATGCTGGTATCCGCGCCGGTTAGTCTCGTACCCCGTGATTGGCGCTTTCGAGTCAGGCCCTGGATCCATTTTCGGATCCGGTGGCCAGCGCCTGCCCACACTGACTGACCTGCTCTATCAGCTTGCCAGCCGGTCCGTGACTTCGGTCACACTGGTGCGCCGGTCGCTGCACGCCATCCACGCCAGCCAGCCCACGCTGAACGCCTTCCGCGTGGTGCTCACCGAGTCGGCCCTGGCCGACGCGGCGGCGGCGGACCGGCGGCGGGCGGCCGGCGACACGGCGCCGTTGCTGGGTATCCCGATCGCGGTCAAAGACGACGTCGACGTTGCTGGAGTGCCGACCGCGTTCGGCACCGAGGGATATGTCTCACCCGCCACCCACGACGCCGAGGTTGTTCGCCGCCTCAAGGCCGCGGGCGCGGTGATCGTCGGCAAGACCAACACCTGCGAGCTGGGCCAGTGGCCGTTCACCAGCGGACCCGGGTTCGGGCATACCCGCAACCCCTGGTCGCGCCGGCACACCCCGGGCGGCTCCTCGGGGGGCAGCGCGGCCGCCGTGGCCGCGGGGCTCGTCACCGCGGCGATCGGCTCGGACGGGGCCGGCAGCGTCCGCATCCCCGCCGCGTGGACGCACCTGGTGGGCATCAAGCCGCAGCGCGGCCGCATCTCCACCTGGCCGCTGCCGGAGGCGTTCAACGGCATCACGGTCAACGGCGTGCTGGCCCGCACGGTGGCCGATGCGGCGTTGGTGCTCGACGCGGCGTCGGGCAACGTCGAGGGCGACCGGCACAAGCCACCCCCGATCACCGCCTCCGACTATGTCGGTATCGCGCCCGGCCCGCTGAACATCGCGCTGTCAACCCGATTCCCCTACACCGGTTTTCGGCCCAAGCTGCATCCCGAGATATTGGCGGCGACGCGAGCCGTGGCCAGCCAGCTCGAGCTGCTCGGCCACACCGTGGTGCCGGGCAACCCCGACTACGGGCTGCGGTTGTCGTGGGATTTCCTCGCCCGGTCGACCGCCGGCCTGCGGGACTGGGAGGAGCGGCTGGGCGACGGGGTGATCCTCGACCCCCGCACGGTGTCCAACCTGCGGGTGGGCCACGTGTTGGGTCAGGCGATCCTGCGTACCGCGCGCCGGCACGAAACCGAGGCCCAGCGTCGGGTGGGTTCGATCTTCGACATCGTCGATGTCGTCCTGGCTCCGACTACCGCCCAGCCGCCGCCGCTGGCGCGCGCCTTCGACCGGTTGAGCGGCTTCGGCACCGATCGCGCGATGATCGCCGCCTGCCCGCTGACCTTCCCGTGGAATGTGCTGGGCTGGCCGTCGATCAATGTGCCGGCGGGGTTCACCTCCGAGGGGCTGCCGATCGGCGTGCAGTTGATGGGGCCGCCCAACAGCGAGGGCATGCTGATCTCGCTGGCCGCCGAACTGGAGGCCGTGTGCGGGTGGTCGACCAAGCAGCCGACGATGTGGTGGAACGCCGAAACGGGCACACCGCCGGTGTCCGGCGCCACGCCGCGGAAGTGAAGCCTTTCAAGTTGACTTCGCTTGTGCGGCTTCGGGTTTGCCTGTGCCCACACCGGGAATGGGGGCGCGGCAGAGTGATCGGCGGAGACCGGGAGCGAATCACGTTCTGCTTCGACGAATTCGGCTACCGGGCACCATCAATGCGCGGGTTGCTCGAGGCGGTCGCATAGCCGGGAGCAACGTGGGTACACCGGATCAATGGACCAATCTGATGCTCCCCTGTTAGATGCGCTGGTCGATTACCGGGAAAAGAACCGGTACGGGTTCACGCCGCCGGGCCACCGGCAGGGCCGCGGCACCGATGACAGGGTCCTGGCGGTGCTGGGCCGCGAGCCGTTTCACGACGACGTGCTCGCCAGCGGCGGGCTGGATGACCGCAGGACCAGCCACCAGTACCTCAAGCACGCCGAAGACCTGATGGCCGAGGCCGTGGGTGCCGACATCGCCTGGTTCTCCACGTGCGGCAGTTCGCTGTCGGTGAAGGCGGCGATGATGGCCGTGGCCGGCGGCGACGGCAGCCTGCTGGTCAGCCGGGACAGCCACAAGTCGATCGTCGCGGGCCTCATCTTCTCGGGCGTGCAGCCCCGGTGGATCACCCCCCGCTGGGACGCCGAGCATCACTTCTCGCACCCCCCATCACCGCAGCAGGTGGCGGAGTCCTGGGAAAAGCACCCCGACGCCGCCGGTGCGCTCATCGTCAGCCCGAGCCCGTATGGCACCTGCGCCGACATCGCGGGGATCGCGGAGGTCTGCCACGCGCGCGGCAAGCCGTTGATCATCGACGAGGCCTGGGGGGCGCACCTGCCGTTCCACGAGAACCTACCGACCTGGGCGATGGATGCCGGTGCGGACGTCTGCGTTGTCAGCGTCCACAAGATGGGCGCCGGCTTCGAACAGGGCTCCGTGTTTCACGTGCAGGGCGACCTGATCGATCAGGACCGCTTGTCGGCCTGCGCGGACCTGCTGATGACCACCAGCCCCAACGTCCTGGTGTACGCCGCGATGGACGGGTGGCGGCGCCAGATGGTGCAGCACGGGCACGAATTGCTGGATGGGGCATTGGATCTCGCGTGCCAGCTGCGCAAGGACATCGAATCCATCCCGGATGTGCAGGTGCTCGACGACGAATTGCTCGGCGTGCAGGCTTCCCACGACCTGGACCGAATGCAAGTGTTGATGGACGTGTCCGCCACGGGCACCTCCGGTTATCAGGCGCACGACTGGCTGCGCGAGCACGCCCACATCGATACGGGGATGAGCGATCACCGCCGCATCCTGGCGACACTGTCGATGGCCGACGACGAAGACACCGCCGGCCGCCTCACGGAGGCGCTGTGGGCCTGGCGCAAAGCCGCCCACGACTTCGAGCCGCCACCGCGCATCGACCTGCCGTCACCGGAGCAGATGGAGTTGGAAACCGTCTGCCTGCCGCGCGACGCGTTCTTCGGGCGCATCGAATCGGTATCCACCGACCGAGCCGTCGGCCGCGTCGCCGCCGAGCAGTGCACACCGTATCCGCCGGGCATTCCCGCCGTCGTACCCGGCGAGCGCCTCAACGGGGCTGTGCTGGACTACCTGTGTTCCGGTGTGCGCGCCGGCATGAACGTCCCCGACGCGGCGGATCCGTCACTGCAGACAATCCGCGTGCTTGCCTAGCGGCGATCGCAAGCGCGGGGAACCCGGGCGCCGCGGGTCACCGCAATATCATCTCCGCGGGCGCGACATCACCCGATTGCCAACGGCTTTGACGCTGTCGGGCAGCACGCGGTTGGCAGCACCCATGGCCTTGACGAGGACCGACCCGGCGACGACCTTCTGATCGCCGCGCATCAGCGACTCGAACCCTTGCCGCGCGACCTTGGCCGGATCGTCTTTGGGGCCCTTGCCCATCAGGGACTCAACCATCTTGGCTCGGCCGAAGAAATTGGTGTCCGTCGGTCCGGGCATCAGCGCCGTGACAGTGATTGAGGTGTCGCGCAATTCATCCTGGAGCGCTTCGGCGAACGATTGGACGAAAGACTTCGACGCGTTGTACACCGGCTGATACGAACCCGGCATCTGGGCCGCAATGGACGACGTGAACAGCACCTTGCCCGAGTCACGATTCGCCATGTCGCGCAACACCAGCTTGGCCAGGTGAACCGTCGAGCGCACGTTGAGGTCGACGATGCTGAGGTCGTCGGCGAGTTCGCTCTTGAGGAACATCTCGCCGCGGCCGATGCCGGCGTTGAGGGCCGCGGCGGCCAGCACGCGGTCGCCTTCGATCGTGCTCTGGTACAAGTGCTCCACCCCCTCGGGGGTGCGAAGGTCGACCTGGATCGGCTGGACGGCGGAGTCCCACCGGGAGAGTTTGTCCGGTACGTCCCTGATGGCGTCCTCTTCGGCCGCCACGACCAGGTCGTAGCCGTGTTGGGCGAACTGCTTGGCCAGTTCGAGCCCAATGCCGCTGGACGCGCCGGTCACTAAAGCTAACTGTGCTTGGGTCATACGCGACGGCTACCCGTCGTCGATGCCACCAAACTTCAGAAGCCCAGCCGACCAAGCTGTTTGGGGTCGCTCTGCCAGTTCTTGGCGACCTTGACGCGCAGGTCGAGGTAGACCTTGGTGCCGAGCAACTTTTCGATCTGGCCGCGCGCCGCGGTGCCCACCTGTCGCAGCCGGGCGCCGCCCTTGCCGATGACTATCCCTTTCTGGCTGTCGCGCTCGACGTAGAGCAGCGCGTGCACGTCGATGAGGTCGTCGCGGTCCTCCCGGGGGTTGACCTCGTCGATGACCACCGCCAGCGAGTGCGGCAGCTCGTCGCGGACGCCCTCCAACGCGGCCTCACGAATGAGCTCCGCCATCAGGACTTCCTCGGGCTCGTCGGTCAGCTCGCCGTCGGGGTAGTACGCGGGGCCGGGGGGCAGCGCCGCGGCGAGCACGTCGATCAGCACGTCGACCTGTGCCCCGGTGGCCGCGGAAACCGGGACGATCTCCGCCGAGTCGCCGACCAGCTCGCTGACCGCGACCAGCTGCGCGGCCACCCGGTCCCTGGGCACCTTGTCGATCTTGGTGACGATGGCCACCAGCGCCGTCTTCGGTGCGTTGGAACGGATTTGGTCGACGATCCATCGGTCGCCCGGGCCGATCGCCTCGTCGGCCGGGATGCACAACCCGATCACGTCGACTTCGGCATAGGTGTCGCGCACCAAGTCGTTGAGCCGCTTGCCCAGCAGAGTGCGCGGCCGGTGCAGGCCCGGCGTGTCGACCAGGATGATCTGGAAGTTCTCCCGGTGCACGATGCCGCGGATGGTGTGCCGGGTGGTCTGCGGCCGCGTCGAGGTGATCGCCACCTTGGTGCCGACGAGGGCGTTGGTCAGTGTCGACTTACCGGTGTTCGGCCGGCCGACCAAACACACGAAGCCGGAATGGAATTCGGTCATTCGCCGGCGCCCCGCCGCTCAGCCATGCTCGTCGGCCCCACGACCGGCGGAGCCGTTGGACTCGGGTTCGGCCGGGCTCAGCAGGACCGTGCCGATCCGTACCCGCCCCCGGTGGTCGGTGCCGCCTTCGGCTTGCAGGCGCAGGCCATGCGAGACCACCTCGGCCCCGGGCAGCGGAACCCGGCCCAGTTCCAGGGCGAGCAGGCCGCCGACGGTATCGACGTCGAGGTCGTCGTCGAAGTCCACATCGTAGAGCTCGCCGAGGTCTTCGATGGGCAACCGCGCCGATACGCGGAAACGTCTGTCGCCCAGGTCTTCTACCGGTGCCGTCTCCGCCTGGTCGTACTCGTCGGCGATCTCGCCGACGATCTCCTCCAGCACGTCTTCGATGCTCACCAGTCCGGCTATCGCACCGTACTCGTCGACGAGAAGCGCCATGTGGTTGCGGTCGCGCTGCATTTCGCGCAGCAGCGTATCCAGCGGCTTGGAGTCCGGCACGAACACCGCCGGACGCATCACCTGCGCCACGGTAATGCCCCGGCCGCCATCCCCCGAAAGAAAGCTCTGCTGCACAAGGTCTTTGAGGTACACGACGCCGACGATGTCGTCGACGTTCTCGCCAATCACCGGGATGCGCGAATGCCCACTGCGCACCGCGAGGTTCAACGCCTGACTGGCAAGCTTGTCGCTTTCGATCCAGATCATCTCGGTGCGCGGCACCATCACCTCGCGGGCCGGGGTGTCGCCGAGCTCGAAGACCGACTCGATCATCCGGCGTTCGTCGGCGGCGACCACGCCGCGCTGCTGGGCCAGGTCCACGACTTCGCGAAGCTCGATCTCGGACGCGAACGGCCCGTTGCGCAGGCCGCGCCCCGGCGTCAGCGCATTACCCAGGACCACCAGCAACCGGCTGAGGGGCATCAACAACCACGAAATGAGCCGCAGCGGAACGGCCGTCGTCAACGAGATGGAATACGCGTGCTGGCGACCCAGCGTGCGCGGACCGACCCCGATGACGACGAAACTGATGACCACCATGGTCGCGGCGGCCCCGAACAACGCCCAGCTCAGGCCGAAGTTGTCGTACAGGAAAAGCACCAACAGCACGGTCGCCGTGATCTCGCAGGTGATGCGCAGCAGCACAACCAGGTTGATGTAGCGCGGCCGCTCGGCCATCACCTCGGCCAGCGACACGGCGCCGGGCCGCTCCTCGCGCACCAGCTCCTGGACCCGGGCCAGCGACACGGTGCTGATGGCCGCATCGATCGCCGCGAACAGCCCGCCGATAGCGATGAGCGCCATCGCGCCGAGCAGCCAAGAAAGACCGGTCAATTCCCGGAAGACCTTGACGTGGTGACAGGCTCCCCTACGTCGTCGTCGCTCCGCTTCCGACTGAGGGCCCAGGCGGTAAGGCACACCACTATCCCCAGCGTCCCGTAGCCCAGCGCCGAAGGCCACCAGGGCGGGGCGGGTTGGGTCGGCTCCTCGTGCGGGCGCACGGCGAGCACCACCAGAAAGTTGCCGTCGTCGGTCGGCCCGGCGTGCGGCAACGACTGGGTCTTCGTCACCCTGATCTGGGCGCTGCTGCTGCTGGAGTCGTTGATCTCGCCCCAGGCCATAGTGGAGTCGTCGAGCAGGAAGGTCTGCTGACTGCCCCCGGGCTGGCTTTCGTCCCGGCCCACGACCGCCACCTGGGCGACCTCCACCGTCTGGGTGGCGGCGGGGACAGCGACCAGGACAGTCTGGTACAGCTTCGGGGGGGCCGGCGGTTTGAAGTCCGGTGGCGGGGGGCCGTTGAAGCCGTCCGGCGGTACCGAGCCACCGCCATAGAAGCTGCCCGCCGCCACCCAGCTGTCACCGACCGCGGTGAACGGGACCACGCCGACGGTCGCGGCGTCCAGCACGATGCGCGAACCGGGCGCCAGATACGCCTCGCGGTCGGCACCGTTGTAGGAGTAGCGGAAGACCATGCCCTCTTTCAGAGGGTTGAAGAGCGCCGGGCGGCGGTAGGCGTCGTCGTAGTCGACGTAGTCCCAGTGGCGGGGGCGGACCAGCTTCTGATTGTCGACCTTGAGGACGTCGACGTTTTCCCGGTGGTTGCTGACGACATTCTGCACCCGCTGGTTGAAGTCGACCTGCTTCGGTGGCTTCGGGGGGTCGGCGGGATTGACCCGCGTCGCCGGTGCGGCCTTGGCCGCCGCGACCGCCTGCGGCGGAACGTCGAGCCCCCGCGGCGGGGCCACCACCGAGACGTTTCTCGACGCGTCGGGGCCCGGCGGGTTGATCGTGGCAACCGGGTTGGTGGGCGGCAGGTTTGGCGGGATGGCCGGCGGCGCATGCACCGGCTCCGGGCTCGGCGGCACGTACGGGGGAAGCTCGGGAACCTGCACCTGGGTCGGGGACGGCTGAGCCCGGCGCGGCGGCGCGTCCTGGGAGCACACGTTGGAGGTGTGATACTGCGCCACCAGATACTGACACCAATTGCAGCTGGTCGGGTTCGACCCGCCGCCGGCGCAGGGGGCCGCCTCTGCCGCCCCGATCGTGTTGGCCATCAACGAGATCGGCGCGAAGGCGATGGCGGCCGCAGCCGCGATTCCGAGTGCTTTAAGTAAGCTCAATTGTCGAAATACCTTGACTTGTCCAGCAACTGACGGTCCCGCTCCTGCTGGCGGTCCTGATGGTAGGCCTCGACTTGCTCGGCGACCCACTCTTCGAGCAACCGGTCCTGAAGGGTGAACATCTCTTTTTCCTCGTCCGGCTCGCCGTGGTCGTAGCCCAGCAGATGAAGCACGCCGTGGATGGTCAACAGTGCCAACTCGTGGCCGAGGCTGTGCCCCGCCGCGTCGGCCTGCCCGGCCGCGAATTCCGGGCACAGCACGATGTCACCCAGCATCGACGGACCCGGCTCCGGGGCGTCGGGCCGGCCACCCGGCTCGAGCTCGTCCATCGGGAAACTCATCACGTCCGTCGGGCCGGGCAGGTCCATCCACCGCATGTGCAGGTCGGCCATGGCCGCGGTGTCCAACAGGACCATCGACAGCTCGGCCGCCGGGTTGACGTCCATCTTGGCGATGACAAACCGTGCGACGCTGATCAACTCCGTTTCGGAGACGTCAATGCCCGACTCGTTGGACACTTCGATGCTCATGAGACGCCCATCAAACAGTCACAGCCCTCATCACCGGCGCCCACGAGAGACCGACGCGCGCCGAGCCGCCCGGTTCATCGTCAGGCCCGGCTCTTCGAATCTGGCGTAGGCGTCGACGATTTCGGAGACCAGCCGGTGGCGTACCACGTCCACACTGGTCAGCTCCGCGATGTGGATGTCCTCGACGCTGTCCAGGATCTCGATCGCCGACCGCAGACCCGACTTGGCGCCACCGGGAAGATCCACCTGGGTGATGTCGCCGGTGATGACCATCTTCGATCCGAAGCCGAGCCGGGTGAGGAACATCTTCATCTGCTCGGCGGTGGTGTTCTGCGCCTCGTCGAGGACGATGAAGGCCGAATTCAGCGTGCGGCCACGCATATACGCCAGCGGCGCGACCTCGATGACCCCGGCGGACATCAGCTTGGGGATCAGCTCGGGATCCATCATGTCGTACAGGGCGTCATACAGCGGCCGCAGATACGGGTCGATCTTCTCGCTGAGTGTGCCCGGTAAAAAGCCAAGGCGCTCACCGGCTTCCACCGCCGGCCGGGTCAGGATGATGCGGTTCACCTGTTTGGTCTGCAACGCGCTGACCGCCTTGGCCATCGCCAGGTACGTCTTGCCGGTGCCGGCCGGGCCGACCCCGAAGACGATGGTGTTGGCGTCGATCGCGTCGACGTAGCGCTTCTGGTTGAGCGTCTTGGGCCGGATCGTCTTGCCGCGCCGCGACAGGATGTCCAGTGTGAGCACCTCGGCCGGCGACTCGTTGTCGGTGCCGGCCAGCATGGCGACGCTGTGGCGGACCACCTCCGGCGTCAACGGCTGACCGTTGGCGACGATCGCGACGAGTTCGGAGATCGCGCGCTCGGCCAGCGCGACGTCGGCGGGCTCGCCCGAGACGGTCACGGCATTGCCACGCACGTGCAGGTCGGCGTTCAGGCTGCGCTCCAGCGCGCGAAGGTTTTCGTCCGCCGAGCCCAACAAGCCGACGACGACATCGGGCGGAACATCGATGCTGCTGCGTACTTCGGCGTTGGCCTGGAGGCCTCCGGCTGCGTCAACAGCGCTGGTCTCGCGGGGCGTCACGTGGCTCTCGATGCCTGCTTTCTCGGCTTGTCGGTGGTTTGCTCGGCTGCCTAAGTCTACGCCGGGGCCCCAGATTGGTCAGCCTTCAGCCGCGTATTCGCGGGGGCCGGGTGGTTGCCTCGCGACGGGCCGATCCGCACCGGCCCGCCCGGGACCAGCGACGACGCGGCACGATCGCGCTACGCCCTACAGGGTGGAGGCCTGGTCCCACCGTGGGGTGAGCACGCCGAGCGCCCCCAGCGCCACCGCCGCGGCGGTCGACGTGCGCAGCACCTGGGGGCCTAGCCGCACCGGCACCGCCCCCGCTTCGGTCAACGCGGCGATCTCGTCGGGCGCGATGCCGCCTTCGGGACCAACCACGACAAGCAGCGCGGTCGCGCGGGCGATATCGAGTTTGGTCAGCGGGTCGGTGGCCGACTCGTGCAGGGCCAGCGCCACGGCTCCGGCGGCCTGGCGCACTGCGAGGTCGAGCACGCCGGCCGCGACGGGTTGAGCGCCCGGGTACTGAAGCGCTGGAGCGTCGCGGCGGGGCAACCGCCGGTCACCGTGGTGCAGGCGCTGCCGAAGTCGGACCGCTCGGAGCTGGCCATCGAATTGGCCACCGAAGCCGGGGCGGACGCCTTCGTCGCCTGGCAGGCGGCCCGGTGCGTGGCCAGTTGGCAGGGTGCCCGCGTGGACAAGGGCCTGCGCCGGTGGCGCGCCGTCGCCCGTTCGGCGGCCCGGCAATCCCGACGGGCGCACATCCCGCCCGTCGAGGGCGTGCTGTCCACCGCGGGACTGGCCCAGCGGATCCGCGACGACGTGGCCGCCGGAGCCGTGGCGCTGGCCCTGCACGAGTCGGCCACCGACCCGCTGACCAAACTCGATATCGCCCGCGCGA